>JBAMLT010000165.1:0-40372 GCA_039793425.1 Caldisericota bacterium | reverse complement strand
AAGGGAAATAAAATGAGTTTGACCTCTATTTATTAATTTAATACTCTTCTTTACCCTTTTCTTTACTTTTAGATTTTTCCCCTTTAAAATCTTTATATTTTAGATACCAACTTTCACCTTCATCTTCTATTCTTATATTTCCCATACTCTGGAATGATGGATGTTCAAAATATGGAACTGCCTTACTTGATGCATCAACAAGTTTATAGTATCTTTCAACTCCTGTTGTCTTAAGCCATAAACTCATATCAGAAATATTTGGGAAGAATTGAGTGAATTCTTTCCATACAGCCCTTCCTGCAAGAAATCCACTTGCTCCACTTTCACTTGCTATTTGAACATTTATTAAAAACTCCTCAATATCAACTCCAGCAGAAAGAATAACCCATGGAACTTTTGAAGTTTCTGTAACTAACTCACAGAATTCATAAGCATCATCAATGGTAAAAACTCCCTCTCTTTCTTTTCCATCAAATGCACCATAGGAAAAATCATCAACAAACTTAAGGTCAACTGGAAATTCAAGTTTTAATATATCAACACCATATTTTTCTTTCGAAAATTCTTCAACTGTTTTAACAACAATTTCTGGCTTTCTTTTTATGAAATTCACCTCATTTTCAATTTCATCATCTTTATAAGGAAAACTCATCGGTTCAAGAACAAATGGAAAATCTAACCTTTTTGCTTCTTCTCCAATCATTTTTACAATATTTTCTTGATGTTCTTTTATTTCATTTGATGAATCTGGTCTATAATATAAAAGAAGTTTAACTGCATCTGCTCCTGCTCTTTTTATTTTCTCAACACTCCAACCTTCAAGAATTTTTGTTAATTTTTCTCTGTTTTTATATCCACCATCTTTTGTTCCACTCTCTTCAATTGCAAGAAGAAGTGCAGAATCTCTATCTAAAAATCTTATTCCTTCTGGAAGTCCATATTGAGGACATGTTAAGGTTGCTGAAAAATATGGTGATAAATATTCAATTACAAGCCATTTAGCAAGTGCCATATCATTATAAGTTATATCTTTTCCATCTTTTCCAGTTGCTTTTGCTAACATTTTCCTTAGTGAACCTCTCTGATCTATTGCGAGCATCCTGAATCTTCCTGTCTCATCAGACAATCTCTTTAATCCTTTAAATTTTCCTGGTGTTAAAAAATGTTTTTCCATTACTTCCTCCTATTCTTTATTTTAATACACTTTTTAAAAATTCATCTCTTCCAAGTTCATATGCTTTTTTATTTATTTCATAAAAAGGTCCTTTAAAGTTTTCATAAAGAACTCTATTATATGATTCTTCTTTTAATTTAAGAGGGTTTATTGCGCTGTAAAAACCAAACATAATTGAATTAAGAGTTATGTTTGAACCACTCTCTTTTGTAAGTTTAGTTCCATCAAGTATGTAAATATTTTTTGTTAGTTCTTTCAATTTTTCAAATAGTTTATCAATATCTGGATATGTTGATAATCCAAGAGAAACTGTATAAGGTTTTATTATCTCACTATTAGAAATTATTATTACATCCTTTTTAAGTTTATCGAGGTATCTAATTATTTCAGATGGTTCAAGTGAGATTATCATATCACATTCACCATTTTCAATTATAGGTCCATATACATCTCCAATTCTAACTTCTGAAAAAACTGAGCCACCCCTTTGTGCCATTCCATGAATTTCACTCATAAGAACATTTTTTCCTTCTATCATTGAGGTTTCGCAAATCATCTGTGCTAATTTTAAAACACCTTGACCACCAACTCCAACGACTAAAATATTATATTCATTCATCATTCCACCTCTATTGCGTCAAATGGACAAAGTTTCATACAAACACCACATCCATCACACAGATTTTCATCAATTTTTATTTTATCATCTTCAATATAAATAGCAGGGCATGAAAATTGATTTACACAGATTTTACACATTCTACATTTTTCTTCATCAATCTTTGCTATATGATGTTCACCTTCTCTTCTTAATCTCGCATCTCTAATTAAAGAACACTCTCTCCTTGAGATTATAACCCTAACTCCATTTTGTTTTAGTGCTTCATCTATAACTTTTTGTGTTTCTTCTAAATTGTATGGGTCAACAACTTTTACAAAATCAATTCCTATTCCTTTAACAATATTCTCTATTTCTATTACTGGTGCTTCATTTCCATAAGCATCAATTCCCATACCAGGATTTGGTTGATGTCCTGTCATCGCTGTCGTTCTATTATCAAGAATTATAAGAATAAAATCATTTTTATTATATTTTGCATTTATAAGTGCTGGTATTCCTGCGTGGAAAAATGTTGAATCGCCAATAAAAGATATAACCTTTTGTTCGGTGCTTTTAGCAAGTCCATTTGAAGTTCCGATAGAACTTCCCATTGAATAAATTAAATCTGCAATATTAAATGGAGGTCCAAGCCCAAGTGAATAACAACCAATATCAGATGGAAAGATAGCATCCTTTATTTTATTTTTTCTTAATGTAACAAAAACTGAGTAATATGTTGCTCTATGAGGACATCCTGCACATAAAACAGGAGGTCTAAGTGGGGGTTTTAAATCCTCAATTGAAAATAATTTTTTTTCACTATCTTTACCAAGAAATTTAAATAGTGCTTTTTTCACTCTATCAGGATTATATTCATATAAATTGCTCAAAATTTCTCCATCTTTTCCATAAATTTTTGTATTTAAATTATTTTTTTCTTTTATAATTCTTACTTCATCTTCAAGAAAAGGCTCAAGTTCTTCTATTACAATAACCTCTTCATAGTTTGATATGAAATTTTTAATTAGTTCTTCTGGATATGGATATGTAAATCCAAGTGAGAGTATATCAAAAGGAAGAGAGTATTTATTAACAATATCAAGGACATAATTAGAAGAAACTCCAGATGTTATTATTCCGTATTTTGAATTTCTATTCAGTTTAAAGTTAAAGATAGAATCGATAGATTCATTTTTTATTGATTTAATTTTATTTAATAACTCTTTATGTAAAACTCTTGCATTTGCTGGAACAGGAACATATCTATTTGGATTTTTTTTAAAAAAACCAGGTTTTTCTAATTTTTCAATTTTTTCAAAATTTACAATTCCTCTTAAGTGCGAAATTCTTGTCGTTGTTCTTAACATAACAGGTATTGAATATTTTTCAGAGATTTCAAAGCCATATTTGACCATCTTTCTTGCTTCATCTGGGCTTCTTGGTTCAAGAATAGGAATATTAGCAAATTTTCCTAAAATTCTATTATCCTGCTCATTCTGTGAAGAAAACATTGAAGGGTCATCAGCAGTTATAATAACAAAGCCCCCTATTGTTCCAATATAGGCAGATGTCATAAAAGAGTCCATAGCGACATTAAGTCCAACATGTTTCATAAATGTAATACTTCTGAAACCTGATAATGCACTGGATGCTGCAACTTCAAAAGCAACTTTTTCGTTTGTTGAAAACTCAAAGTTTACACCAATAAGTTTTCCTACTTTACCTAAAGTATCTCCAATTTCTGATGATGGAGTTCCAGGATATGCTGCAGCAAATTTTCCTCCTCCTTCGATAAATCCTCTAACTATCGCTTCATTACCTAATAAAAAGAGTTTTTTTCCTATCTCATTAACCACTATCTCTTCAATTTTCATATTTCCTCCTTATCATCTTATGGTATTGAGTGAAGAGGAATCTCAAAACCTTTATTTTCATCATTTCTCACATAAATAGTTTTGTAATCGATAAATTTTTCACCAATGACCTTTTCTTTTTTATTATCTTTTAAAATGAAAAAAGGCTCATTAAAAATATGATAGTCAAAAGTAAGTTCACTAATTATATTTTTTACATCACCGTTTTTTAAACTTTCAAGATTTTTCATAAACTCATCAAAAAAAAGATTAATTATATTATCAAGGAAAAAGAATTTTTTACTTTCAATAAAAAATGATGTTACTTTTTCTAAATATTCTTCTGGAAAATCAGTTTTACTCTGGTTAACATTTATTCCAACCCCAATAACTTCACCAAGAAGTTTATTTCCTTCAAAATATCCTTCACTTATAACTCCACATACCTTTTTATCATTTAAAAAAACATCATTTGGAATTTTTATCTTAATTTCGCCTAAATTTAACTTTTTTAATATTTTTCCAACTGAATATGATACAAGAAGAGGTAAAAAATAGATGTAATCTATTGGTTCAACTGAAAATGAAAAATATAAACCACCCTTTTCTGAAATCCAATCATTATTTTTTCTTCCCCTCCCCTTTTTTTGGACTTTTGATATTAAAATTTTATTCAATTCAAAATTACTCATTAACTTTTTTTGAGTTGAATCTATCTCATCAAAAATCATAACTTTATAATCATCCAATTTTAAAAGATTTTTATTTATTTCTGAATAAACATCCTTTTTAAAAGAGATATCCTCTATTTTTTTAACACCACTTTTTTCTACTTTTTCATATATTTCAGAAATATTTTTATTATTCAAAGGATTTACAATAACTTTATCTACTTCAAATAGAGGCACAACAACAAAGCCTCTTTGTTCAAAATATTTATGAGGAATTATTAAATCATCTCTATTCACTATTCTATCTTCATATAAAATTATATCTATATCAATTTCTCTTGGCCCCCATTTTATACCATCATTTCTTCCAACCTTTTTCTCAATTTCTTTCAATTGTTTGATAAAAACCTCAGGTTCATCCCTAACTTCACATTTTAAAATAATATTTAAAAAGTTATCTTGATTTTTAATATCTCCCCATGGTTCTGTTTCATATAGAGATGAGATGTCTTTAACTTCAGCAATTTCTCTTATAAATTTTATGGCACTAATAATATTATCTCTTTTTGGGGCAATATTACTTCCAATTGAAAGATAGACTGTCATTAAATCTCTCTTATTATTACCTCTTTATAAACATCTGATAGTGATTTTGGTTTTGAAATATCTGTTAAATTTCCTTTTAAAGAGATTAAGAATGCGAGTTGAATAGAATCATATATGTCTTTTCCATTATCAAGATAATATGATAAAACACCATCAAAAATATCTTTTACAACTTTGTCGTCAAGATTACCAGTTAAATCTTTTGATAAAATATTGTAATATTTTTCTTCATAGTTAAAGATTAGATTGTTTTTATCAATGTGAATCAAAAAATTTCCAGGTTTATTTTCAATATATGTTTTAAATCTTTTAATTATTGAGACAAAACTTGAACCAGTTAGATTATCAAAATCAATTTTGTCAATTCTTGTAATAGTTGGTTCTGCAAGTAACCCTTCTTTTAAAAAATCATTTTTAGCATCAAGTATAGTTATTTTATTTTTATCCTTTGCAATATCAATTAGATGTTTAAAAATATCATGACATATTCCATTTGGAGTTCTATCTGTTAAAAGTATGACACTATATTTATCAATAATTTCTCTGAATTTTTCCTCATAATTTTTGATATCAACTGGTGAAATAGTTGGGTCAGATTCAATTATATCTGTTTCAACTCCTCTTTCATCAAATATTTTTATATGAAGTGGATTTTCCTCATCACTTAAAACATATTGAAAATCAAGATTTTCTTCTCTAAGGGACTCTTTTATAAATTCTCCATTTTTTCCTCCAATTATACTTAAAGTTGTAACATCGCCACCAAGTTTTTTTATAACCCTTGAAGCATTTATGCCTCTCCCACCTGAAATTTTATTTGTTGGTATAACAAAATTTGTTTCACCTTGATTTAATTTTTTTGCTTTAACATTAACTTCAACAAATGGATTTAAGATAACTGATAACACCATATCAAATCCTCTCCTTTTTTAGCGAATTTACTCTCTTTTTGAGTTCAAAAATCTTATCTCTAATTCTTGCTGCTTCCTCAAACTCAAGAGTTTCTGCTTTAAGATGCATCTCCTCTTCAAGTTGCGTGATTAAATATTCAAGATCGTCTTTACTCATATAACTCTCACTCTCTTTTACAAACTCTTCTATCTCTTCTTTTTCTTTATATGGAATATCTATTAAAACCTTAACTGCTTTTCTTATTGATTCAGGTTTTATTCCATGTTCTTCATTAAATTTAATTTGAACTTTTCTTCTTCTATTTGTTTCATCAATTGCCTTTCTCATTGATTCTGTAATTTCATCAGCATACATTATAACTTTTCCACTAACATTTCTTGCTGCTCTTCCAATTGTTTGGATTAAAGATGTGTGAGACCTTAAAAAACCTTCTTTATCTGCATCAAGAATTGCAACAAGAGTAACTTCTGGAAGGTCAAGTCCTTCTCTTAATAGATTAATTCCAACAAGACAATCAAACTCACCTTTTCTTAAATCTCTAATTATTTCAGCCCTTTTAAGGGTTTCAATATCAGAATGAAGATATCTAACCTTTATTCCTTTTTCATAAAGATAGGTTGTTAAATCCTCTGCTATTCTTTTTGTCAGAGTTGTTACAAGAATTCTTTCACCCTTTTTAACCCTAATATTTATTTCATTAATTAAGTCATCTATCTGCCCTTTACTACTTCTTACTTCAACTTCAGGGTCTACAAGTCCAGTTGGTCTTATCAACTGTTCTACAACCTGATCAGAAATTGATATTTCATAATCAGATGGAGTAGCAGAAACAAAAATTACCTGATTTATTTTTTGTAAAAACTCATCAAATCTAAGAGGTCTGTTATCAAGACAAGATGGCAATCTGAATCCATAATCAACAAGTGATTCTTTTCTTGACCTATCACCATTATACATTCCTCTTAACTGAGGAACAGTTATATGAGATTCATCAATAAAAACTAAAAAATCTGATGGAAAATAATCAATAATTGTATATGGTGGCTCTCCTTCCTTTCTTCCTGAAAGATGTCTTGTATAATTTTCAATTCCCTTAACATATCCTGTTTCAAGAAGCATCTCAATATCAAAATTTGTTCTTTGAGTTAATCTTTCTGCCTCAAGATATTTCTTTTGAGACATGAAATAATCAACCCTTTCTTTTAACTCTTTTTTTATACTTTCTACTGCCTTAAAGATTCTTTCATCTGTTGTCAAAAATTGTTTTGCTGGGAAGAATATAAAACTTTCAAGTTCCTCAATTTTTGTTGTTAAAAGAGGGTCAATTATCGAAATTTTATCAATTGTATCACCAAAAAACTCAATTCTAACTGCATAATCCATATCAACAGGATAAACATCAACAGTATCTCCCCTCACTCTAATTTTTCCTCTTGAAAAATCTATCTCATTTCTTTCATATTGAAGCATTATAAGTTCTTTTATCAAATCTTTTCTATTTAACTCATCCCCAACTTTTATTTTTATTAAACCTTTTAAATATTCTGTTGGATCATCCCAACCATATATGCAGGAAACAGATGAAACAACAATTGTATCTTTCCTTTCCATTAAACTTCTCAAGGTTTTATGTCTTAATTTAACAATATCCTCATTTATATCAGCATCTTTTTCAATATAAAGGTCAGATTGAGGAACATATGCTTCTGGTTGATAATAGTCATAATAACTTACAAAGTATTCAACCCTATTTTCTGGAAAAAGGTCTCTGAATTCTGAATATAGTTGAGCAGCAAGTGTTTTATTGTGACATAATACAAGAGTTGGTTTGTTAACTCGATTGATGACATTAGCCATAGTATATGTTTTTCCAGAGCCAGTTACTCCGAGAAGTGTTTGAAATCTGTATCCTTTCTTTATTCCTTCTACGAGTTTATCAATGGCTTGAGGTTGGTCACCTTTTGGCTTATAATCTGAAATAAGTTTAAACTCTTCTTCTTTCATAAGATTCTTTTTATAATTTTACCCCAAATTCCCCAACTTCTCAACCTTAATTTCGTTTACAAAAGTAGAAAGCCTACATTCGTAAACTATTTTTAATTTTCTTTCGAATGAGAATTAATAATAGAAATTAATTCCGCAGGGGTTATTGCATTTTCTTTTCTATTGGAATAAACTGCTTTAAAGAAATTTTTTATTAATATTTATTAATAATTATTATTAACTCAAATTAGTTCAAATAAATATTGCATTTCAAATTGCATTAATCAATAATATATTGCAAATATATGAAAGATACTATACAATTTTGTTAAGGATGTTGTATATATGAAAAAATATGAAATTATAAAGATTCTTCAAAAATTTAAGAAAAAAATTTTTTCTTTTTCTGATTTAAAAAAATTATTGCATATAGAAAATGATAACTATTTATATATCATAATTTCGAGATTAATAAAAGATGGAATATTAATAAATTTAAAAAAGGGCATTTATTATCTTGAAGGAAGTGAACCATCTATTTTTGAAATAGCCAATATTCTTTATGAACCTTCCTATATATCATTAGAAACAGCATTAAATTATTATGGAATACTAATTCAAACTCCCTATATTATTTTTTCAGTTACTCCAAAAAGAGGAAAAAAAATCATATTAAACGGAAAAGAATATCTATATTTCCATATTGATAAAAAGTATTTTAAAGGTTATTTAAAAGAGAAAGATTTTTTAATTGCAACACCTGAGAAAGCATTAGTAGATACTTTATATTTTTCTTCTTTTAATAAAACAAGAATAGATATTAATGAATTGAACTTAGAAATAATTGATAAGAAAAAAATGAAACATTTTTTAAATGAAATACAAAATAAAACTTTTCAAAAATTTATAAGGGGGTTAGAATTATGATATTTAATGAAGAAATTAAAAATTTGAGCAAACAATTTGATATTGATGAGATAACGGTATTAAGAGAATATCTTGAAGTTCTTTTTTTATCAAACCTTTATTCTTTCAAAGAAAGTTCAAAAATTTTCTTTAAGGGCGGAACATCTTTAAGACTTTTATTAAACTCTTTTAGATTTTCAGAAGATCTTGATTTCACATCTTCACTTGAAGATGATAAATTAAAATCAGTTATAGAGAAAACTTACAAAAAAATAAAAAATTTTATAATAGATATAAATTTGAAGGAAATTGAGAAAAAAAGAGATTCAATGATAACCTATTTAAATTATCAAGATAAAAATATGAAATTTCCATTAAATATTAATATTGAATTTAGTATAAGAGAAAAACCTTTAACTATGAAAGAAACAATTTTAACAACTCCTTATCCGATTGTTCCTTATCCTTTAATAATACATCTCGATTGGGAAGAGATTTTAGCAGAAAAGATAAGAGCATTATTAAAAAGAGAAAAAGGTAGAGATCTTTTTGATATATGGTTTTTATTATCCAAAAATATAAAAATTAATATGGATATTGTTAATAAGAAAATGAAATATTATAAAGAGAAAATAGATTTAAAAGATATAATAGATAAAATCAAAAATTTTGATGAAAAAAATCTAATTTTAGATCTTAATAAATTTTTGCCAAGAACACATAGAAAAATATTAAAAGATTTAAAAAATCTTACACTTGATGAAATTACTAAATCAATTTAAAATTTTTCATCAGATAATTAAAATTTTTATTTATAAGTTGAAGGTGAATTTAATTAAAGATTTATGTTTTTTTATTATATACTATATTTATAAGAAATATTGATAAATATTAAATAAAAAGGAGGTGAACATTATGTTTGGATTATTGTTAATTCTTTTGGGAGTTGTGTTCCTTTTAAGAAATTTAGGAATAATAACAGGAGATGTCTGGAATATTTTCTGGCCCTCATTTTTAATTATTGTTGGATTATATCTATTGATAAGAATTCCGTTTAGAAGAAGACATTTTAAAGAATGGTCTGGCTGGAAAGATGAGTTTATGGATTCCTTTTGGTATGATTCGCATAGAAAAAAGAAAGAAGAAAAAGAAGAAAAAGAAGAATAGTTTATAAAAAAATAAATTAATAGACATATAATCATTTATTGAAGAAAATTTAAGAAATATGAATTAAAAGAATTTATATTATACTAATATTTTATTTATTAATAATAAAGATAAAATATAAATTATTCTTTTATTTTTATTGCGCCTTCTGGGCAACGAAGATAGCACTCAAAACAAGTTATTGATTTTTTATTGTCAATGGTATGGGTTTTTAAATCAATTGCAGAGACGGGACAAACCTCAAGGCATATTTCACAATCAGTACACAAATTCTTGTCTATATAAAAAATAGTTTTACCAAAAAGTCCTATTTTTCTTTTTGTAGGAAGTTCAGCCTTTTTAATCAGATTAACAAAATTATCTCCAACTATATCTATTTCATTTAATCTATTTATCCCAAGCCCTCTAATTGAAATGGAATTAAAAATCTGATTTTCTGATGGTTTTAGACCAACAAGAACTGAACCAACAGAATCTAATGATAAAAGATCTTTTGAAGCAATTAATGAATTTAATTCTTTTTTATTTCCCCTTATTTCATCTTTTTCAAAAATTTCTACTCCATCAAGAAAGGCAAGTTTAAATTTTTCATTTATGATTGATATTAATTCTGAAAGTGCTTCGCCAAACATAGAAAGAGAAGTTCCATAAAAAAAAGTTTCAATTTTTGTATAAGATGGAGTTAATGATAGTAATCCAGTTACAACGCCACCAAATTTAAGAAATGGATGAAGTTTAATTTTTGAGACTGCAACAATAGAGTTTGACCAGTTAAAGGATTGTGGAAGATAAATTTTACTAAGAACTCTTCTTTGAATATTTTCTGAACCTCTTCTTTCTGGTCCTATTTTAATTTTTTTGTGAGGAAATTTTACAAAACCTTCATTCATAAAAGAGACAATTTCAACAGGATAACTATTAATTAACTTTATCAAATTTTCATTTAAATATTCAAAAACAGAAACTCCAATTCTTAGGTGAACATTTAAGTTAAGAAAATTTTCTATTATACTTTTTAAAAATCTTTCATCTGGATATGTTGATACATCTCTTTTTCTATCATAATTTCCATCAAAATAGAGTAAAACTCTTTCACCAGGAATAAAAGGATTTTCTTTAAAAATATTTAATGTCTCCTCAACAAAACTATCTGAACTATTATAATCTCCTTTTTTTAGATACACTTTTGATTTTGTCATATAAAAATTATATAATGAAATGTAACAAATTTGTAAATTAATAATCTTTTTATTAAAATATCAAAAGGAGGTTTTTATGGAAAAGATAGGGCTTGTTGTTGATACAGCAGGAGACATCCCAAGAGAGTTGGTTAAAGAATTAGATATAAAAGAAGTTCCATTTTATTTATATTTTGAAGGTGAAGAGAGCACAATATATAAAGAGCATATTACATTGAAACCAGAAGATTTTTATAAAATTATGAGAGAAAAGAAAAAACATCCAAAAACATCACAGCCAAACATGGAAGATTATTATGCTGTTTTAGAACAACTCGCAAATGAAGGTTATAATAAAATCATAATTATGACCCTTTCATCAAAATTCAGTGGCAGTAACCAATCAGCACAACTTGCAAGAGATGAGATGAAGATGAAACACCCTGAAACTAAAATTGAAATAATTGACACTGAATCCGCAACATTAGGTGAAGGTTTACAGCAGATACTTGCAGCAAAAATGATAAAAAAGGGCGTTTTATCATTTGATGAAATTGTTAACATGCTTCTTAAAATCAGAAAAAATACTCAGGTTTTCTTTACTGTTGAAGATCTTTATTTTTTCTATCTCGGAGGAAGATTGGGAAAAGGTTCAGCATTTTTAGGAAATATAATGAATATGAAGCCAATTATGTCTGTTGTTGATGGAGAGGTCAATCCTATTGAAAAGGTGAGAGGAAGAAAAAAATCATTAACAAGAATTGCAGATCTTGCTAAAGAGAAAATAAAAGATATCAATAATGTTTTTGTTGCATCTCCTCATGCTGATTGTCCAGATGATCAATTATTTTTACTTGAATATTTTAGAGAAATAACAGGTTTCAAGGGAGAAATAATAACAAGAATCATGGGAACAACAATTGGTGCACACCCTGGACCAGGAACAACTGGAATTTGTTTTGTTGAAATGGATCTTAAAGGAGTTATTTAATATTAATTGATATAATTTATATGTGAAAAAATTGTTATCATTAATTATTCAAGGTTACACATTTTCTCTTTTAAGAAGAAAAGAGAGTTTAGTTTTAAATTTTTTAAAAAAAATAAATCATAAATTTTTTACTCCAAAAATATATGAAATATATGGAAATTTACTTATAAAAAATGGGAACCTCTCTTTAGGAGAAGATATTTTAAAAGAGGGAATTCAAAAATATAAAAAAGATAAAGGAATTTATAGAGCCTTATCACAACTTTATTTAAGAAAAGGTGAAGTTGATAAGGCGATAGAAGTCATAAAGAAAGCAAAAGAAAATAATAAAGAGGTCTACTGGTATAATCTTGTTCTTGGTGATCTTTATTACTATGAGAAAAAAGATTTGGATAATGCAATTAAAGAATATGAAGAGTTGCTAAATAGAAATGATGTAGTTTTTTCATCAGATGTTAAATCTCCAGCAAGATACCTTTATAAAAGACTTTCAAGAATTTTTTATGAGAAAAAGGAATATAAAAAAGCGAAAGAATTTTATAAAAAATTTTATGACCTAAAACCATCAAATTTTTATGAAAAGGATTTTTTATACTTTGGTGAAGTTTTATATAATCTTAATGAAAAAGAAGAAGCAATTAAAATATGGAAAGAAGGAATTGAAAGAAGAAGAGGAAATATAATTAAAAAAGGGGTAAGAAAATTTGGAATTGACCTTGGTTGCGAAGAAAAAATTGAAATAAAGGGAAATTACTTAAGAATTCCTGTTTTTACTGAACTTATAACTGAAAGGACTGATTTTTTTGATGTTGTTAAAAATAGAACTGAAAATTTAAGAAAAGATGGCGATATTATAAATATAGTTTCTGCTGTTGCTGCAATTGCTGATGGAAGGGTATTTTCAGTTGAAACTATAAGTGTCTCTACCCTTGCTTACTTTTTATCAAAATATGTTTCACGAAATAAAAACAATCCTTTTGCAACAACTGCCCCCCTTTCAAATCCTTATGCAATGCAAATAGCAATAGAAGAAGCAGGTGTTCTAAGAATTTTATTTGCATCAATAATTGGATTTATAGGGAAAATTTTTGGAATAAAAGGTCTATTTTACATAATTTCAGGAAAAGTTGTAACTCAAATTGATGATATGCCAGCATCAATGCCACCCTATGATTATTATGTTATCTCTGGTGTTCATGATTCTAAAAATTTCTTAAATAAAATTAAAGAAAAAACTAAATGTGAAGCCTGTATTGTTGATGCTAATGACCTTGGAATTGCATGGGTTGTTGATTCAACAGAAGGTGTGAATAGAAAAGAAGTTGAAAAAGCGTTATCTGATAATCCTCAAGGTAATGAAGATTTCCAAACACCAATAGTTATACTTAGAAAAAATAACCCTTAATTCTATTCTCTACTACTTTTAATATTTCTTGACTTAATTCTATTTTTTCTTTATCTCCATCAAATATAACATATCTATTTTTATAAAGTTTAGAAAGAATAAGATATCCATTTCTAACTCTTTCAAGATAATCAATGCCCTTTTTCTCTATTCTATCAGGGTCTTTCACTCTTTTTAACGAAACAACTGGCGAAACATCAAGTAAAATTGTAAGATCAGGTTCAATTATTGTTATCTCCCTATGAATTCTTTCAATGAAATTTATTGAAAGCCCTCCTCCATATCCCTGATAAGCAATAGAAGAATCTTTAAATCTTTCTGAAATTACAATTTTCCCTTTAGCAAGTTCTTTAATCAACTCTTTTACATGAGCACTTCTATCTGATGCAAATAATAAAAATTCTGTAAGTACATCAATCTCCCGATTATATTTTAAAAGTATTTGTCTTACCATACTTCCTATTTCAGTTCCACCTGGTTCTTTTGTCCAGCGAGAATCATATCCAAGATTTTTTAAATTTTCCTGAAGAAGTTTTGCCTGTGTTGATTTTCCGCATCCATCAATACCTTCAAAAGTTATAAAAAAACCACCTATTTTGGAAATATTATCACGCATCTAAATGGCTCCTCTCCTTGGCTTTCAGATCTTAAGCCAGATTCTCTTATTATTTTATGTTGTATTTTTCTTATATGACTTGGTGCAGGATAAAGAGGATATGGTTTTCCTGTTGATAAAACCTCCCTTACACCCTGTTCTATCTCTTTTAAATAATCTCTTTTCTTATCTAAAAATGCATTTCTTAATTCTAAAGAAAGTTTTCTTATGTTTGATTTTGTATTTGATTTAATTTTAAAAACTTCAATCCCTCTTTTTTTTGCTTCACTCAAAATCCTTCCACTTTTCTTTTCCTGACTTTTTGTCATAATCAAAACTTCAGAATCTTCAACTGCCTCTACAAATTGCCAATCAAGACCAACAGACCTTAATCCCTGCTCGAGATAATCTCTTGAAACTCCATATGTAAAAATTTTTAAAGGTGTATATTTGGGAAGTTTTTCAACTTCACTCTCTTTTTTTATCTCAACCTCTCCACCCTCTTTTCTTTTTCTGATCTCAGGATTTAATGGATATCCTCTCAAATATTTATCAACAACCTTTGCAACATCATAATAGACAGCAAGAGTATCTCTATCTCTTATTTCAATTAAAATATCAAAAGATGGTGGTGAAGATCTTTCAAGAACAGTTTTTTGAGTGCCTCTTCTTTGTGCCTCTTCATCTCCTAAAATTACTGTTGTTATTCCACCGAGAAGTTCAGAAAGGACTGGATTAATCAATAAGTTATCAAGTGTATTTCCATGTGCAGTAGCAATTAGTTGCACTCCTCTTTCTGCAATAGTTCTACATGCTTCTGCTTCATCTTTTCTTCCAATTTCATCAATTATGATACATTCAGGGTTATGATTTTCAACTGCTTCTATCATAACATCTGCTTGAGTTCTTCCATATGGAACTTGCATTCTTCTTGATGAACCAATTGCAGGATGTGGAATGTCACCATCTCCTCCAATTTCATTTGAAGTATCAACCACAACAACTCTTTTATTTAACTCTTCACTTAAAACTCTTGATGCCTCTCTAAGTAGTGTTGTTTTTCCAACTCCTGGTCTTCCAAGAAGAAGTATGCTTTTTCCTGTTTCAAAAAGGTCTCTTACAATATCAATTGTTCCATAAACTGCCCTTCCAACTCTTAATGTTAACCCTACTATACTTCCCATTCTATTTTTAATACAGGAAATTCTATGAAGAGTTCTTTCTATTCCTGCTCTATTATCTCTATCAAATTCTCCAATCCTACTTCTTACATATTCAATATCCTCTCTTGTTATCAAATCATTTGATAGATAATCAAGCGAATCAACAAACCTCGCTTCTGGTTTTCTTCCAAGATCAAGTACAACTTCAATTAGAAAATCCCATCTATTTAATTTTCTCAATTCATTTTTTACATACGGAGGTAGAACTGATAAGAATGCTTCCATTTCATATTCTTTCAATCTATAAAGTTCATTATCTTTTAGCACTTTTCTTTGCCTCCCAGAAAAATTTTTCTATCTCATCAATAAAATGAGTTAGATCTGAAAAAAGATTGTGAACATCAAACTGAGTTGTATCAAGTTTATAAACAGGAGATAATTTATAACCATTTATCCAATTCTCATAAGCATCATTTAACTTATTTAAATAAGATTTTTTTATATTTTTTTCATAATCCCTTCCTCTTTCATGAATTCTTTTTAAGAGAGTTTCAGTTGGAGCATAAAGATATATTAGGAGATTGGGCGTTGGAAAATTTTTGTATATCAAACTGTATACCTCCTGATAAAGTTTATATTCCTCTTTACTTAAAAGATGTTTAGCAAAAATTTCTGCGTCTTCATATATTGTTCTATCAATTATAAAAGAATCTTCAGATTTTTCAATCTCTTCAAAAATTTTTAATCTATTGATAAGAAAAAAAAGTTGAGAATGAAGAGCCCATCTTCTCTGATCAGCATAAAAATTTTTTAAAAATGGATTTATGTCTTGTGGTTCAGATATTATAGAGTAACCCCATCTTTTAGAGAGTAGTTTTGCAAGAGTGGATTTTCCAACTCCAATATTCCCGCATACAGCAACAATAAATTTTCCCATAAATTAATTTTATCATCATAGAAAGTTTAATGAAAATATTAATATTTTTCGAACGATAAAATTTCAGAAAGTTCTTTTCTTCTCTTTTCTGGTATCTTATTATCCAGTGGATACCCAAGAGTCATAAGAGATGCAACTCTAATTTCTTCTGGAATTTCAAGGACTTTTTTAACAAGTTTTTCGTCAAAATCACCAATCCAGCAAGTTCCAAGGCCAAGATGTGTTGCTTGAAGTGCAATATGTTCCATGGCAATTCCAATATCAAGAATAGAACTATCATACCAGCCACCCATTTTAAAACTTTTCTCTGTTACACATCCAACAATTAAGATAGGAGCATCTAAAATAAATTTAGCCCAGGTTGTTGGCTCTCCAATTTTTTTTCTCTTTTCAAAATCCCTCACAACTATAAACTTCCAAGGTTGTTTGTTATTGGCAGATGGCGCAAGCCTTGCTGCTTCAATAACCTCTTTTACTAACTCTTCTGGAACATCTTCCTTTTTATACTTTCTTACACTATATCTCTCTAAAATCTCTTTTAAAATCATAATTTACTCCTTTAATAAATATTCAATAGAGTTTTTTAAATCACTTTCAAGAGTTTGAACATATCCAGTTATTGTTAAAGCAATATTTCCATCTTTATCAATTAAAAAGAAACGGGGAATTCCAGTAACACCATATTTTTGAGCAACAGAAAATCCTTTTATCGTTACAGGATATTCAATTTTACTTTTTTTAATATATTCAATAACTTTATCAAAATCACTTTCATCATCAAGATTCATTCCAATAACTATAAAACCATTATTTTTATATTTTTCATATAAAGATACAATTATTGGAGATGCTGCTTTACATGGGCCACACCACTCAGCCCAAAAATCAAGAAGAACAACTTTTCCTTTCAAATCTTTTAATGAAATAGAACCTCCATCCATTGTTGAAAGTGAAAAGTCGATTGCTTCTTTTCTTTCATCTTTTGGAATAAATGAGCCTGGAAGTTTTATTGAAGTAGAATCATTATTACTTTTCTTGCCACACGCAGAAAAAGATATCAATAAAATAATCACTATTAAAAAAAGTTTAAATTTTTTGCTCATTTTTTCTTCTTTTTACTCTCCTTTTTAGTAGATAAAATTACCTTTGACCATTTTTTTGATTTAAAGAATACAAACCAAAATGGAACAATTACTGATGCAGCATATAAAATTGCAGTTATTATATTTAGAATATTTAAAGTTAATCCCTGAACATTAATTTTATTAAATAAAGGCATAAGAACTCTTACAGAAAGAGTATTTTCAAGTATAATACCAATAATTACAAGAATTAAACCAAATGGTACAAGATAAATTGCATTTTTTAAATTTTCTACAAGATATTCTCTTGGTTTTAAATCTTTGTATTTTTTGATTTCACTACTAACCAAAGAGAAGAAGTGATTTCCAATTGAAAAGAAATAAACAAGAAGAAGTAAATAAACAGGTCCTCTTAAAGAAAATAGTTTTATATCATTCAATAGAGGCTTTGAAATAAAATATAAAACGAGTAAATGAGGAATAATTATTATAACTATAAAAACAATAATTTTTGCAGTCAATGGCTTAATTTTAGGGAATCTATTTTTTAAGATTCTATAAATAAAAGTTGAAAAAGAAAGAAGAATAATTAATCCAGCAACAAGTGAAAGAAAATATCCAAAAGATAAAAATAGTGTATGTGGTATCTGTGAAAGAAAGATAGAAAATCCTTTATGTTCAGTTAGAGGAAGATTTAAAAAAGATTGAGTTCCAATTTTTGTAAAAACAAGAGTAAAATTTTCGGTTAGTTCAAGAAAAAAATATATAACATAAAAAAGAGGGATACCAATCCAAGATAGGAAAATATTTCCAAGATAAAATAGTGAACCAAAAATTAATGAAAAAATTAAATATATAAATGGCGATTTAATGAAACCAAAACTATTTATATATAATTCTCTTAAACTTCTTAAATTTAATCTTAAAATGTAATCAGGATCTGATGTGAGAGAGGGTGATACAAAGGCTATAATTAAAATAAAAAAAATAAAATTAACAATAAACAAAAAATTTGGGTGAAGTTCATATACTTTTAGTATGAAATCTTTAAGTTTCTTTCTCATTCTTTATCCTCCTAAAAAATTCATTAGATTAAATTATATCACAATTTATGAATTTGAAATATGTTATAATATTCATAATATGAGAACTTTTCTTGCTTTGCCTATTGAAGAGAATCTGAAAGATTTGATAAGTAAAAAAATAGATTATTTTAGAAAAATTGTTACTTCAAAAGTTAAATGGGTTGAAAGAGAAAATCTTCATTTCACAATATTCTTTTTTGGTGAAATAGATGAAAAAAATTCAAATGAAATTATAAAAATTATTGATAGTAAAAATAAAAAATTTAAAAAAGTAAAAATTCTTTTAGATAATATCTCTTTTTTCCCAGATGAAAAAAAACCAAGAGTAATTTTTTATAAACTTAAAGAAGGAGAAAAGGAGATCAAAGAAATTTATGATGAACTTTTTGAACCATTTTCAAAAATAATCAAATTAAAAAAAGAGGAATTTAAGGCACACCTTACTATTGGTAGAGTAAAAGATAGAATTGATGAAAAAGATATAAAAATATTAATTGAAGATAAAACTGATTTTAAAGTATCATTTCTCAACAAATTAACCTTTTTTGAATCAAAATTAACCACACAGGGACCAATATATAAACCTTTAAAAGAAATTGTTCTTTTATAAGGAGGATTTTATGGTAGTTCTTAAAGATGAAGATTTGAATGGTAAAAAAATAGAAATTGTAAGGGGAGATATAACTGAAGAAAAAACTGATGCAATAGTTAATGCAGCAAATAGACACCTTTCTCATGGAGGTGGAGTTGCTGGAGCAATTGTAAGAAAAGGTGGAGATATTATTCAGATTGAGAGCAATAAAATAATAGAAAAAAGAGGACCATTAAAAACAGGTGAGGCAGTTATAACAACAGCAGGAAGTTTACCATGTAAATATGTAATTCACACAGCAGGTCCTGTATGGGGAGAGGGTGATGAGGAGAATAAATTAAAAAAGGCAATTGAGTCTTGTCTTCAAGTTGCAACAGAAAATCTTTTAAGATCAATTTCAATTCCAGCAGTAAGTTGTGGAATATTTGGTTTTCCTAAAAAGAAAGGTACAGAAATAATTTATAAAACAGTAAAAGATTATCTGAAAAATAGAAAAACAACTATTGAACTTGTTAGATTGATTGGAATTGGTGATGAAATTCCAAACCTCTTTAGAGAGGCAATGGAGGAAAATTAATTTTTATAATGTTTTTTAATTAAGTCCTTTTCACAGCATCCATTATATTCAATTTGAATTGTAGAATGAGAAATTTTAAATTCATCATTAAGAAGATCTTCAACTGATTTTCTTATATTATCAGCTTCACTTACAGAAACATCATTTTTAAGTTTAATATGCCCTTCAAAAAGATAATTTTTTTCATCAATCTGCCATATGTGAACATGGTGTAAATCTGAAATCCCTTCAATTTTTTCAACATCTTTTTTCAATTTATCAAGATCAATATCCTTTGGAGTTCCCTCCATAAGTATTTTTATTGAATTTGTAAAAATTTCAAATCCTTCTTTTAAAATGTATAAGGTTATTAGTAGCGTTAATATTGGGTCGATCCAGTATATTTTAAAAATCATCATTAATATTCCACCAAATACTACAGCAACTGATGATAAAGTATCCATAAGTAAATGAAGATATGATGATTTAATATTCATACTTTCTTTAGAAAAATCTTTTAAAAGAAGAACTGAAATTCCATTTAATAATAAGCCAATGATAGCAATTATAAGCATTAAGAAAGTTTTAACAATTTCTGGATTCATTAACCTTATAACTGATTCTCTTATCAAAATAAAGGAAACAATAAAAAGAAATATTGAGTTGAAAAGAGATGCAACAATTTCTGCCCTTTTTCCTCCAAAAGTGAATTTATAAGAGTTATCTTTTTTTGAGAATCTTATAGCGATTAAACTTATAATAATTGAAAGAGTATCTGAAAGATTATGAAATGAATCTGAAAGAAGTGATAAACTTCTTGAAAAAATTCCTCCAAGAAGTTCTGAAATAAAAATAAAAAGATTCATCAAGATAACTACAGCTAAATTTTTTTCTCTTCTATCCTCTAAATGTATATGCATGATATGTCCCTTTTTTATGAAATTTTGGCACCAGAATCTATATCTTTATCTACTGTAAGTAAAACCAATTTTTCATCTTTATGTGCAGCAAGAAGCATTCCTTGACTTAAAATACCTTTTAGTTTTTTTGGTTCAAGATTTTTTAATACAACTATTTTTTTACCAATAAGTTCATTTTCATTGTAATGTTCACCAATTCCTGCAACTATTGTTCTAACTTCATCATCAATTTTTATCTTTATCTCAATAAGTTTTATTGAATCCTTAACTTTTTTTGCTTCAAGAATTTCTGCAATTCTAATATCAAGTTTCTTAAAATCTTCAAGTGTTACTAAATTTACTTCTTCCATTTTTTTCTCCTTTTCTTTTTCAACAATCCTTGGAAACATTGGAGGAATTTTTCTTAAATTAAAATTTCCTCTCCAAGGAAATATTTTTTCTTTTATTAAAGTTCCACTATTTTCATCTCTTGAAAGAGCAAAAAAGAATTTATTACATGATGATATGAGTATTGGAGATAAAAGATTAATGATTGTATAAATTCCATGACAGACAGTTGATAAAACAATATCACATTCTTCTTTATTTTCCTTTATCAATCTCCAGGGTGCTTTAGTATCAAGATATTTATTTAAAATATTTGCGAGTTGATTTAAAGCATCAGGCACATCAGAAAGTTTTAAATCATTATAAAGATTTACTATTCTATCAAATTCTTCTTCAAATTTAGAGTAAATTTCAGAGTCGAATTTACCACTTAAATTTCCATCAAAATAAGAAAGTCCCATATTTAATGTTCTATTAAGAAGGTTTCCAAGATCATTTGCAAGTTCGCTATTATATCTTGTTATAAATGAAGAGTATGAAAAATTTCCATCCTCACCAAATGTCATATCTCTTAATATATAATACCTGAAAACATCTATTGCAAAATCTTTATTAAGTTCAGATTTAGATAAAAACCAGTTAATAATATTTTCTGGTTTAATGAAATTTCCTTTTGATTTACTCATTTTTTCGCCTTCAGAAAGCCAGAAACCATGAGCATAAATTTTTTCAGGAAGAGGAAGGTTCACTCCAAGAAGCATTGCAGGCCAGATTAGAGTGTGGAATCTTGTAATATCTTTTCCAATAAGATGGAGGTCAGCAGGCCAATATTTTTTAAAATATTCATCATCTTTCAAAAAACCAGCAACTGTTACATAATTTATAAGAGCATCAAACCATACATATATTGTTGAATTTTGTTCGCCTGGAACTGGAATTCCCCAGCCAATTCCTTTTCTTGTTATTGAAACATCCTTAAGGCCACCCTTAATTAAAGAGAGCATTTCATTGTATCTTGATTCTGGTTCAACAAATTTCGGATTATTTATATAGTGATTTAAAAGTTTTTCAGTAAATGAAGATAGTTTAAAAAAATAATTTTCTTCTTTAATCTTTTCAACAGGTCTTTTACAAACAGGGCACAAATTTCCTTCAATAAGTTCATCTTCATTAAAAAAGGTCTCATCATAGATACAATACCACCCTTCATATAGACCCTTATATATAAATCCATTTTCATATAATTTAGTAAAAAAATATTTAACAACTTCTATATGGTCTTTTTCAGTTGTTCTTATGAATCTATCAAATGATATATTAAAATCTAAAAAAATTTTTTTAAAACTTTCTGATAAATTATCAACAAAAGTTTTCGTATCTATTCCTCTTTCATCTGAAACTCTTTTTACTTTACTTGCATTTTCATCTGTTCCTGTTGAAAATAGAACATCATAATTTAATTTCCTTTTTGCTCTTGCAATAATATCAGCAATCGTAGTTGTATAAAGATGACCTATATGAGGTTCATCATTCACATAGTATATTGGAGTCGTTATGTAAAACTTCTTCATTAAAAATCCTCCTTGTTAAATCTTATGAGTAAATTTTATCTTTATACCCCCATAATTTCAAGTTTTATTTTTCATTTCTTTAAGATGGTTAAAAGCTTCAGCATAATCTGAATTTTGTTTTGACCATTCGATAAGTTTCTCACAAGGAAATTCATTACATTCATAACAAAACGCCAAACCCTTTTTATCAAGACAGCATTCGAGTATCCAACAATCTGCTGACCAGTGCATTTTTCTATCACCTCTACAACCAAGACAATGAATATCTTCGATTCTAACATCTTAATTTCTTTTTTCTTTAAACCAATTTGCAATTTTTTTAGCAATTTCAGGATTATTTGTAGCATCATAAATATCACATTCACCACAATCAAGACCACAAACTGCAATCATATTATTATCATAAATCATTTTACTCTCCTTTAAGTAATTAATTTTTAAATAAATATTTATAAAGAAATTATATACTTATTTTAAATATTAGAAATTTCAGTGATTAAATTTGAAATAATTATATATTATCAATTTTTAAAGCATCAAGAACTTCTTTTTTAAAATTTTCTATATCAAGAAAGAAAGTTTTTATTGGAATTTGATTAACAATGCAGTTATAAATTTTTCCTCTTTTTTCTACTTCAATTTTTTCTTCAAATTGATTTATTAACCTAATTTCTATTTTAGAATTTATATCTTTTAAAATTTGGATAATTTTGTTAGAAAAATAAATACAGAAAGGGCATGATGGATCATAAAATACAATCGCTTTACCTTTATCACAAATTTGAGGCCTATATTCACTTTCTTTTAATGAATATGTAAAATTTTCTTTTATTGGATAAAAAAGGTATCTAAATTCATTTTGGATTTTTTCTATAAAACCATATCTTTTAAAAAACTCACTTTGAGTATATCTACCAGGTATGTCAATAGGAAAATTTATAAAACCGCCAGGTTTTTCATTATTAAAAAATTTGTTTGGTTTTTCAAAATCATTCATTAAAGAAAAAAGAAGAGATTTCCCAATTCCCTTTCTTAAAAATTCTTCTTCAGAAACAAATATACACTTAATTTCTACTATATTTTCTTCAGGTTTGATTAAATATTGGATAAGCCCTTTCGGTTTTCTATTAACATATGCAATTTTCGCAAAAAAATTATATTTATTTAGAATATCTTTACACCATCTAAACTTTTTATTAAAACCTTCAATAAAAAGAGAGTCATCTTTTTTATCCTTAGGAATACATAAATTAATTAGATCAAAAATATTTTCTTCTTGTACATCTTTAATCTCTATATTCATTTATTAACCTCTTTTTGACTAAATTTTTTATTCCTTTAAATTTTTTAGTTAAAAAGTTAAGAATCTCTTCTTTTGAAAAATTTAGAGATTTTAATATTTCAAAATCCTTTTCCCATTCTTCTTTTTCTTCATTTTCAATTAGAATAACATACTCACCTTTAATTTCGCTTTTTTGAATTTGATCATATATTTCGATTAATTTGCCTCTATAAATTTTTTCATAAATTTTTGTTAGTTCTTTTACCAAAACACCCTTTCTTTTAGGAAAGTTTTCAATAAGAATCTTTAATGTATCTAAAATTCTATGAGGTGATTCATAAAAAATTAGAGTACCTTTAATAAAAAAATATTTTTCAATTAGTTTTTCAATTTCAATTTTTTTTCTTGGAAAAAAACCTAAAAATATGAAGGGAGTTGTTTTAAGACCAGAAATCAAAAGAGAAGTTATTATTGCTGATGGACCTGGTATAACCTCTATTTCGATATTATTTTCAATTGCATCTTTTACAATTAGTTCTCCTGGATCTGAAATACAAGGGGTTCCAGCGTCTGAAACGAGTCCAACATTTTTTCCAGATTTCAAAATTTCTATTATTTCTTTTCTTCTTTTTTCTTCATTTCCAGAATGATATGATATTAATTTTCCTTTTATTTTGTATTTGTTCAATAATTTTATTGTAACTCTTGTATCTTCACATGCAATATAATCAACATTTTTTAATGTTTCAATTGCTCTTAATGTAATATCACTTAGGTTACCAATTGGAGTTGAAATTATAAAAAGTTTACCTTTCAAAATTAAATATATTCAATTAATTTTTTTATAATTTTATTTATACTATATGTAATAGTGCCGAGATTTCCACCTTTTGTTGTTAATACAATTAATACATCATTATCGACTTTATTTATTATCATTCTCCCTCTTCTCATTTCGACAATTATATGTTCAAGATCTCCCATCATTAATGAGTTTGATACCTGAGAGAGTAAACCAACAAGAGAACTTCCTAAGCCCCCAACAATTTCACCATCAAGATCTGTTGAACTTTTTGAAAAAACCTCCCCCTTATCCTGTTTAACAAAAACATAACCCAGAACTTCCTGATTTTTTAGAAGTTCTGATAAAATATCCTCAATCATGATTTCTCCTTTGATAATTTTAATGCTTTTGTAAACATTTCAATTGCTTCTTTATACATTCCCTTTTTCAAAAAATCATCTCCAAGTTTTTTATAATAACTACTCTTTTCAACATTTTCAGTTTTTATAATTTCTTCAGATTCTATTTTACTTTTTTCTTCTATAAAAGGAATCTTTTCTTCTTTATACTCTTCTAATTTTGGTAAAATTTCTTTTTGTTCTTCAATTTCATTCGTCTTAACAGGTATCTCTTCTATTTCTTCCAATTTAAAAGGAACCTCTTCTTCTTTTTCTTCAACTTTTTCAATTTCTTTTTCTTCTACTTTAACTTCTTCAACTTTTTCTTCAGGGATTTTTTCATAAGTTACTTCTTCTTGCACAAGTTTTATAAATATATTATTAACTATTTTATCATTTAAATTTTGCAGTTCTTTAAGGTCATTGAAATCAAAATGTATATTTTCATAATTTTTTGCAAGGTTCCCAATTTTATCCATCATAGGGTTAACATCCACACATTTTTCCCAGCACTCATCCTTTTTTCTCCTATTTCCTGACATTTCATAAAATTTACCAAGAGTGTAGAGTGCATTTGGATAATATGGATTGTAAATCAAAATTCTCTCAATTGTTTCTATTGCTTCAATCAATTTATTTTCATTTTTTAATGATAAAGCATATAAAAGTTCATAAGGTTTTTTCCCTGAATTTTCTAATCTTATTTTCATCATTTCTTCTGAATTTATAAATCCATTTAAAACTTTATTTTCAGTTTCTTTAAAATGAGAAATTAATGGTAGTTCATTTTTAGTTAAAATATAATATAAATTTCTTATATAATAATTTTTTGGATTATAATTGAAACCTTCTTTTAGATATTCAATAGATATATCATATATTCCAAGAACATAATACAATATTCCAAGTAAAAGATATGCATAATCACTCTCAGGATCAATTTTTAATGCATGTTTTAATTCAGATTCACTTGATTTATAGTCACCTTTTAAAAGATATGATAAACCAAGATCTATTTGAGATCTTAAAAACCATGGAGAAACAAGTAAACTTTTTAAACTTATAAGTATTGATTCGTCAATCCTTTCAGATAATATTAAATATTCTGAATAGATTGCATGTGATGATAAGAGTTGAGGATTTCTTTCAACTCTTTTTTTATAAAAATCTAACAAATAACTTAGTTCTTCCATAATCCCCTTTTAGCGCGCCCGAAGGGATTTGAACCCCTATTCGTAGCTCCGGAAGCTACTGCTCTATCCATTTAAGCTACGGGCGCTTTAATTTATTGTATAATAAATAAAAGATTTATTCAAGAATTTTAAGGAGGATAATATGGATATAAGAAGAGAACAATTAAAAAAGGTATCAAATACAAAATATATTATTGAAATAGGAGCAGTTCCAAATATGAAAGTTCCTGGAATTATTTATGCATCAGAAAAAATGATTCCAAAAATATTAATGGATAAATCACCAGTTCAAGTTGCAAATGTAGCAACTCTTCCTGGTATTCTTAAAGCATCAATGGCAATGCCTGATATTCACTGGGGATATGGTTTTCCAATTGGTGGTGTTGCAGCATTTGATGTAGATAATGGGGTGATTTCACCAGGAGGAGTTGGATATGATATAAATTGTGGAGTTAGATTATTGAGAACAAATTTTAAAAAAGAGGATATAGAAAATAAAGTTGATGAGATTTTAAATAAACTATTTTCAAATATTCCTTCTGGAGTTGGTTCAAGTGGAAAACTAAAATTAAAATTTGAGGACCTTGATAATGTTATGGTTAAAGGAGTAAGATGGGCAATTGAAAAAGGATATGGAAGACCAGAAGATATCGAAACAATAGAAGAAAATGGAAGCATGAAAGGTGCAGACCCGCATGCTGTTTCAAGTAGAGCAAAGGAGAGAGGAGCTCCTCAACTTGGAACTCTTGGGGCAGGGAATCATTTTCTTGAAATACAGGTAGTTGAAGAAGTTTATAATGAAGAAATTGCAAAAGTGCTTGGCCTTTTTAAAGGTCAGATTACTGTTTTAATTCATACTGGTAGTAGAGGTTTGGGTCATCAGGTTGCTTCTGATTATATTGAAGTTATGTTAAACGCAGCAAGAAAATATGGAATAAATTTAATAGATAAACAACTCGCCGCCGCGCCTTTTACTTCACCAGAAGCAAAAAGATATTTTTCTGCGATGGTTGGAGCAGCAAATTATGCATGGGTCAATAGACAGTTAATCACTCACTGGACAAGAGAAAGTTTCAAAGATGTATTTAAAAAATCTGATAGAGAGATGGGTCTTGAAATTGTTTATGATGTTGCACATAACATAGCAAAGGTTGAAGAGCACATGGTTGATGGTAAAAAAGTTAAGGTAGTTGTTCATAGAAAAGGTGCAACAAGAGCATTTCCACCAAATCATAGTGAAATTCCAGTAAAATATAAATCAATAGGTCAACCTGTTCTTGTTCCTGGAGATATGGGAAGATATTCATTTGTTCTTGTTGGTACAAATAAAGCGATGAGTGAAACTTTTGGTTCAACCTGTCATGGAGCAGGGAGAGTTATGAGTAGAAGTCAGGCATTAAGAGAAGAAGAAGCAAATGGCATTATAAATTCCTTGAATAAAAAAGGAATAAAAATTAAAGCAGAAAGTAGAAAAACGATAGTTGAAGAATCACCTGATGCTTATAAAGATGTTCAGGATGTTGTTGATGTTTTACATGAGGAGGGTATATCTACAAAGATTGTAAAATTAAGGCCAATTGCAGTTATGAAAGGATGAGAAAACTATTTATTATTTTTTTATTTGTTTTCTTATCCCTTCAATTATTTTCATGTAACAATAAGCAAAAAATTGATTTTAATTTTATCTATCCTTTTGATGGTGATTATTTAACTAAGGGTAGTTTAATAATAGTTGAATTCACTTCTTTTGAAGGTATAAATAATCTAAATATAACTATTTCTGGTGAAAAGATAAAAAGAAATTTAAGTTTTGAAATCAAACAAAATAGATTATACACTTATTTTCCAGAAGATTTACCAGATGGAGAATATACAATAAGCGTAAATTTTAATTATAATAAGAATTTTTTTGAAAAAAATGTAAATATTATTTTAAATAGTGAGGTACCAGTATGGGAAAATTTTGTTTTTCCATTAAATATAAGAGCAGGTAAAGATATTTTAATTGAAACATTTACATCAACACGATTTAAAGAAGTGAGTGTTATTATGGATGATGGTTCAATTATAAATCTTGATTATTTAAAAGATAAAGATTTATGGGAAGGAAAAGTTACAATTTCTCATTTTATATCGGAAGGAAGTCATTTTTTGACCTTTAGAGGTATTGATTTAAAAGGAGAAATTCTTGAAGATAAAAAAGTTTTTACAGTTATTAATTCAGATCCAGTTATTTATTCTCCATTAAATGGTCTTGAAACATCTTCGAATGAGATTGATGTTTATGGTTTTTATGAACCAGATAAAGAGATTATTCTTTATATAAATAATTCACCTTTTAAAAAAATTAAAGTTGACCCTTCAGGAAATTTTTATGATTCAATTTTCCTTTTACCAGGTAACTATTCTATTTATGCAAAAGACCCAGAATCAAAATTTTTAGGTGACTCCTCTCTTCAAAATATAAAAGTTTCTATTTTTTCAGAAGGAATAATCACTCTCTGCTATCATAACATTTCTAATAAAGGAGGAAATTTATATACAATCTCTATCGAAGATTTTGAAAATCAGATTATTTATATGAAAGAAAGGGGATATAAATCAATTTCACTTGATGATTTAATAAACTATTATGAAAAAGGAGTTAGTTTACCAAAAAAAAGTGTTCTTATAACTTTTGATGATGGACTTGAGGGAGTATATCAATTTGCCTATCCAATTTTAAAAAAATATGGATTTAAGGCAGTATTTTTTATTATTTCGGGAAGGGTTGAGAGAACAACAAATTTTGTCAATTGGGATGAGTTGAAAGAAATGGTTGATAGTGGTGTTTTTGAGATTGGCTCGCATACTCATGATTCCCATAAAACACAAAGCATTAATGGAAAATTTGTTTCAGTAATCTCGACAAAAAATGATAATGAAGATTTTGAAAGTTTCAAAGAAAGAGTTATTGATGATCTATCAATTTCAAAAACTGAAATTGAAAAAAATATTGGCAAGAATATTTTGGCATTTGCATATCCCTATGGAGAATATTCAATTGATACTATTAATTTTTTAAAGGAAGTAGGTTTTAGATTTGCATTTACAGTTATAAAAGGAATAAATATAAAATCAACATCAAAGTTTGAATTAAGAAGGTACTCAGTTTATAGGGGTACTGATATAAAACAAATTATAAATTGATTTTAAAATTCATAAATTGTTGGTTTATCCACTTTAAATTCCTTAAGGAAGCTTTGATATTCTGACTCACTTATTTCGATTACTTTTTTTCCATAATATGCACATATTATCGCTTCAATAACATTTGTTCCAAATGTTCTTCCTTCAAATTCTGGTGTGGTTGTAACAATCAATTTTACATTTCTTTCTTTCAAAAGTTTTCTATCTTTAGTAGTTGTTGTGTTTGTGAAAATAATTTTACCTGATAAATCATCTGGCATATGTTTTTTAATATAAATGAAATCTCCTGCAATTAAATCTGCCCATTTATAATATTTTTCAAATTTCGGTTCAATCTTTTCTTGAGATTCACCAGTTGGATAAAGCATATGGTGTGGTAGATATTTTACAAATGGTACTATGATTGATGCAAGAAAAAGAAAAGTTTTAAAAGAATAAATTGGTATTGGAATTCCTAAAGAAAACATCAAATCTCCATAAAGAATTTTACAGTTTGCTTTTTTAAATCCCAACACAAGATTATATCTACTCACCCCAGAAGGTATTAATACCTTCGTATTATCTTTTATATACCCAATTTCTTTTAGATATTGTATTGCTCTATCCTCAAAACCAAACCTTTCTCTTATATATTGACCATCACAAACTGGAGATTTTAAAGATTTTGTGAATTTGATAACCTTTCCAACTTCTTTTAAGGTTACTTTTTTATTTCCAATTCTTATATAAAAATCTGTTCCACCAAGACCAAAAGCATCAACTTTTTCATCATAATCTTTGAAAAGTTCTATCATTTTCTGAATATCACCATCAGTTCCAATTCTTTGTATTTCAAAATCTTCACCTAATATATTAACATTTACCTTTTTATCTCTTTTAGAAGATCCAAGACTTATGCTCAAAATTTTTTTCATTTTTGTCACCTCATTTTCTAACTTATTTTATAATCTTTTATTCAAAGATTCAAATTAAAACTAAATTAAAAAACCATTCAAATTTTATTAATCTCAATGTTTACAAAATTAGACAGCCTACTTTTGTAAAGATATTTTTATTTTTTAGATATATTTGATAAAATTGATTTCGGAACTATTTACTATTTTTAGGAGGGAAAGATGAAAGAGTTTAAAAATGAAGTTTACACAGATTTCAAAAATGAAGAAAAAAGGAAAGAAATGGAGAAGGTTCTTTTAAGTGTGGAAAAAGATTTTGGTAAAGAGTATGATATTGTCATAGGTGGTAAAAAATACAAATTAAATGAGAAATTTGTTTCCATAAATCCTTCAAAAAAAGATGAGGTTATTGGTGTTTTTCAAAAAGGTGATGAGAAAATTGGAGAGATGGCACTAAATACTGCATGGGAAACTTTTAAGACATGGAAAAATGTTAGTCAAGAAAAAAGAGCAGAATATCTTTTCAAAATTGCTGATACTATAAGAAGAAAGAGACTTGAATTTGATAGTTATCTTGTTTTTGAAACTGGAAAAAACTGGCTTGAAGCAGATGCTGATGTTGCTGAAGCAATAGATTTTTGTGATTACTATGCACTTGAATCATTAAAATATGGGAAAGTATTTGATATGTATCCATATGATAATGAAAAAGATGAGATGGTTTATATTCCACTTGGTGCAGGCGTAGTTATTCCTCCATGGAATTTCCCTCTTGCAATTCTAACTGGTATGACAACATCAGCAATTGTTACAGGAAATACAGTTGTATTAAAACCATCAAGTGATGCACCTTTAATTGCAACAAAATTTATGGAAGTTCTTGAAGAGGTTGGTCTTCCTGATGGTGTAGTTAATCTTGTTACAGGACCTGGACCAAAAGTTGGTGATTATCTTGTGAGACATTCCAAAACAAGATTTATTTCATTCACGGGTTCAAAAGAGGTTGGTTTGAAAATTACAGAAGAAGCAGGTAAGCATTATGAAGGACAGATATGGATAAAAAGAGTAGTTACTGAAATGGGTGGTAAGAATGCAATAATTGTTGAGGATGATGCAAATATTGATAGTGCAGTTACAGGATGTATTGCATCTGCTTTTGGATTTCAAGGACAAAAATGTTCTGCTCTTTCAAGATTACTTTTAAATGAGAAAATTTATGACGAATTTTTAAATAAATATGTAGAAAAAATAAAAAATATAAAAATTGGTCCAACAAAGTATTATGAAAATTATTTAGGACCAGTTATAAATGAAACATCATACAATAAAATTTTAAATTATATTGAGATTGGGAAAAAGGATGGAAAAATTCTTGCAGGTGGTGGTCCAGATGAAAATAGAGATGGCTATTTTATAAAACCAACTGTCATTGAACTTAAGAGTAAAGAAAGCAGGGTATGGAAAGAAGAAATTTTTGGACCAGTTGTTGCAGTTTTAAAATATAAAAAATTTGAAGAAGCAGTTGAGTTGTTTAATGACACTGAATATGGTTTGACTGGAGCTATTTATACAAAGGATAGAGAAAAAATTAATATTTCTAAAAAAGAATTGCATTGTGGAAATCTTTATATAAATAGAAAATGTACTGGTGCAATGGTTGGTGTTCATCCATTTGGTGGTTTTAATATGTCTGGGACCGATTCAAAAGCAGGCGGTCCAGATTATCTTCTATTATTTATGCAAGCAAAAGCAATTGGAGAATTTCTTGGCGATTAATATAATATAAAAAGTATAATAATTTTTTCAAAGGAGTTTATAATGGAAAAATTGAGTCCTAATGATGTTTACAAGTTTGAAGTTATCAAAGATCTTGTAGACCAATTTATCGACCTTATGCTTAATTACAGACAGAGTGGACACCCTGGAGGATCAAGGTCAAAAGTTCATATGCTTTTATCATCACTTTTATCTGGATATGTTAGATTTGATATTAGAGATCCAGCAAAACCGTTCAATGATAGAATAGTTCTTGCTGCAGGACACACAATTCCTCTTGTTTATGCAACCCTTGCAGTTTTTAATGAAGCGATGAGATTAAGATATGAAGAAACAAAAGATGAGAGATATCTTCCAAAAAATTTAAATTCAACTCTTTACCCAAAAGATTTACTAACTTTTAGAAGAAGAGGAGGTCTTCCTGGCCATGCCGAAATGGGTGGAAAAACTTTGATTTTAAAATTCAATACAGGTCCTTCTGGTCATGGAATAACTGCAACTGTTGGTGAGGCATTTGCTTTAAAAAGAATGGGTCTTAAGGATGTGAAGGTTGTTGTCTATGAAGGAGATGCTGGTTTAACACCAGGTGGTGCTCATGAAACAATGAATTCAGCATGGGCACTTGGTCTTGATAATCTATTTTTCTTGATCGATTGGAATGATTTTGGAATCGATGATCATCCACTTTCTGAAACTGTTCCAAATACTCCAAAAGAGTGGTTTGGTTGTCATGGCTGGAGAGTTGTTGGAACAATGAATGGAAATGAGTTTCCAGATGTTTTTGAAGTTGTTGATTCTCTTTTTAGTAAGGTACAAGAAAATATACCAAATGTTGCTTATTTTAAAACAAGAAAGGGAAGAGATTATCTTAAATATGATAATAAATCTCATGGTGCACCACATCCAATGAATTCAGAAATCTTCTGGCAAACAAAGGCACCGTTTCAGGAAAAATATGGTGTTAAATTTGAGGGTTTTATGGAACCAGCACCAGCAACATATGAAGAAAGAATGAAGCAGTTTGAAAAAAATATTGAAGTTGTTGTTTCGGTTTTGAAAAATAATAAAGAAGTTATGAGATTTTTGGCAGATAGACTTCTTATGATTGCAGAAAGTGTTCCAGAAGAAATTAAAACTATAAAAATAGATAGAGAAAAAAATCCTATTCATGATGAAGTGCTTTATGATTATAAAAATTATCCAAGTGAAATTTACGCAAAACCTCATGAAAAACAACCCAATAGAGCAGCCTTTAGAAAATGGGGCGCATGGATAAATGCTTATACGACAAAAAAATATGGAAGACCACTTTTTCTTGCTCTTTCAGCAGATTTAACTGAATCAACAAATATAGATGGCTTTGGACTTGCCTTTGGTGACTTCCCAGGACTTGGTTGGTATCATAGAGAAAAAAATCTTGATGGAGTTTTACTCCCGCAGGAGATAACTGAATTTGTAAATTCTGGAATCTGTGTTGGTATTGAAACTGTAAATATAGCAAAAGACCCATATAAGGATTTTGTTGGATTTTATTCTGCATGTTCAACCTATGGTTCTTTTGCATATCTTAAATATGGAATGATGAGATTATTCTCTCAACTTGCTCAGGACTGTCCAATTAAGGTTGGAAAAGTTATTTGGGTTGCAGGGCACTCAGGACCAGAAACAGCAGATGATTCAAGAACACATTTTGGAATTTTTTCAACAGGGGTAACTAAACTTTTCCCAAAAGGTCAAGTGATAAATTTATATCCATGGGAATATAATGAAGTTCCAGTACTTCTTGGTAGAGCACTCAAAGAAGATGTACCAATAATTATTCTTAATCTAACAAGACCACCAATTGAAATTCCAGATAGAGAAGCGCTTGGTCTTGCAAGTCATTTTGAAGCAGCACATGGTGCATATATATTAAAAGATTATGAAAAGGGTATTGAAAAAATGGGAACTATTATTGTTCAGGGAACAAGTCCAGTTAGTGAGATTATAAAAATAATTCCAAAACTAAAGGAAGAAAACCTAAATGTAAAAATTGTTGTTGCAACATCATATGAACTTTTCATGAAAGAAAGTGAAGAATATAAAAATAAAGTTTTACCAAAAGAAGACTGGATAAATTCTATGGTTATTACCAATGAGTGCTTGAAAAATATGAGTGATTGGCTCTATTCAAAAGTTAATGAAGAGTATTCGATGTCCTCTGACTGGGATAACAGGTGGAGAACAGGTGGGACTGTTGAAGATGTTCTTGATGAAGCTCATCTTACCAAAGAATATATCTTTGAGGGCATAAAAAGATTTGTTCTTGATAAAGAGAAAAGATTTAAAAAGTAAAATATTATTTTTAAAATTTAAATTCTTGAGAGGGAGGTTTTACTCTCCCTCTTTTTTTAATAATAAAAAATTTTCAAAATAAAATAATAAAGATTTAAAAAAGTAAAAAATATATTAAAATTAAGAAATATGAAGAAAATGGTATTTTTTATTTTTTTATTTATTTTTATCTACTCAGGATTTTATATAAAATTATTATCATCAAAAGAATTAGATTTATCTAATCTTTCAAATTTAAATTTTGAAAAAGCAGTTTATGATTATGGAAGACTTTTATCTTTAGACATACCAGAAAAAGAAAAATTAAATATCATTAAAAAGTATAAGAACTTTTTCTCAAATAAAAATGAAACACTCCTTATCCTTATGTATCATGATTTTTATAGAGATTCAAGAGATACAATGAAAAAATATTCAGTGACAGTTGAAGATTTTGAGAATCATCTACAAATATTAAAAGAACTAAATTTTGAATCTGTATCAATGATGGATGTTTATTATTATGTCAAATTTGGGAAAAAGATACCAGAAAGATCTGTTTTATTAACATTTGATGATGGTTATAAAAAATTTATGTATATTTATCCTATACTCAAAAAATATGGATATAAAGGTGTTATCTCTCTAATAACAGGTTATGTTGGTTCTTCATGGGAATTGAATAAAGATCAAATTAAATTATTAAAAGAGGAAGGGTTGGTTGAATTTGCATCACATTCAGATAAAATTCATAATGAATTCAAGAAAATGCTTCAAAACAAAAAATATGATGAGATTGAAAAAGATATAAAAAAATCAAGAGATTTTTTTAATTCAATGAATATTGAGACGATTGCATTTACATATCCTTTAAGTTATGGCTCTCATGATGAGAAATTACAAAAAATACTTTTAAAATATGGATTTAAAATGGCTTTTAGTGGTTGGAATGATAGATATGTTAAACCAAATTCAAATATCTTTTCAATTTCAAGAATTGAAGTTTCCATAAGAAATGGATTAAACACCAAAGAAAAATTTAAAACCTTTTTATTAAATTACTTAGAAAATAAAAAATAATATTTCAATAAAAAAATGTTATTTAATAAAAAATTTATCTATTTCTTTTATAAAATCAATAAATTCCTTATTTTCTATATTAAAATCTTTCTTAATTCTTAATATTATTTTATCTGTTGATTCATTTAAATTTATAATTGTAATTGAAGAAGGTAAGCTAAATTTTTCTGAGAAACTATCATCAATATTAAATTCTTTAATATCTAATCTTTTTGCCAATTCTTCTTTTTTATATTTCCCAGATTTAACAAAGAAACTACACTTTAAAGTAGTTGAATAGGTATTAATACTTAAGATTATTGTATTTTCTTTTTTATAAGATATATAAAATTTTTGATTCCAAAAAGGACCATTTAAATCTAAATTCTCTTTGATTATATTATTTAATTTAATAAGCATATCTTTAGTTTTAGGATTACATCTTTTATCTAAATGCCATTTTTTGCCTTCAAAAATCCAAGGTTTTGAACCAAAACCTTCTCCTTTTCCAACGGTTTCATATTTACTAATAGGTAATTGTATAACAATATCAGGTTCAATAAAAATATTATCATTTTCTTTATAAATAGACATTTGTATAACTTTTATATCAACTTGATGTTCTCTTAACCATAATGCAACACTTCCAATTTTATCTTTTACATCAGTACCTACTATTATAATTCTTTGATCAATATTTATATCTGGCGCCTCTTCTTTTCCTGATTCTATAAAAAAATTTTCAAATAATTCATTAAAATTAAACTCAGGATTATTTTTTGGATTTAGAAAATTTTTTGCTTGAATTTCAAAATCTTCGAATTCCCATTTTGATATGTAACTTGCATATATTAATGCTTGAAAATCAACTGGATCTTTTAATCTTCCTCTTTTTAATTCTATAATGACTGAATTTCCATTTAGGTCTATTGCAAGTATATCAATTTTATCTTTAACATCAGGAATCATTACTTGATTACCTATAATCAATGATTTTTCATTTAATATTGAGGGTTCTTTCAAAATCCAATTCTCTAGATTCTCTTCCAAAATTTTTTCCTTTTTAAAATCAGTTTTTTCAACTTTTATAAGACTGTTTTCCTGTATTTTTCAAAGTCCCATATTATCCTCCATTAAAATTGGAAATTATATAACTCCACTTTCTTTTATTTTTTTAAAGACTTTTTCGGGGGTGAAAGGAAGGTGGTTTAATTTAACGCCAACTGCATCTAAAACTGCATTTCTTATTGCAGGAGCAGGTCCATTTATATTTATTTCAGCAACAGATTTCGCCCCAAATGGTCCTGTTGGGTCATATGTTTCAATAAACTTTACAACAATTTCAGGAATATCAAGAGAAGTTAAAAGTTTATAATCAAGAAAATTAGGGTTAAGTGCCATTCCTCTTTTTGAATAGATCAGTTCTTCAGTTAAAGCAAATCCCAATCCTTGAACGATTGAACCAATTGCTTGACCTTTTGAAAGATTTGGATGAATTACAACTCCAATATCATTTATAGCAACATACTTAACTGGAATTATTTTTCCCGTTTCAATGTCAAGGTCTATTAAAACAAAATGAGCAGCAAATGGTGGTGGAGATTTTGGAGAGACAAAAGATGCTGATGCTTCTATTTGTTCCTGGTCAAAATCATAGAAACTTTTTTCTCCAATTTCTCTTAGACTTATTTTTTCTCCTGTATTAAAGTTTACAATTTCTCTATCTTTTATAATTAGATTTTCTGGATTTTCATTTAATAGTTTTGAAGCATATTCAATTATCTTTCTCTTTATTATTTTTCCTGCTTTTTGAACTGCACCACCTGAAACATAAGTTGTGCTTGAAGCATAAGCACCTGTATCAAAAGGAGTATGATCTGTATCCGATGAATAGACTTTTATATCCTCATATGGGACTCCAATCTCTTCTGCTAAGATTTGAGCAAGAATAGTATCAGCACCAGTTCCAATATCTGTTGCTCCAATGAAAAGATGAAAAGTTCCATCGTCATTAAGTTTTACTCTTGCAGATGCCATATCAACAAGAGGAATTCCAGAACCTTGCATCATGATTGCCATTCCTACTCCTCTTACGAAATTATTATTTTTTATTCTTTTTCCTCTCCATTTTTCCCACTCAATTTCATTTTTTCCAACTTCAATACATTTACTTAATGCACAACTTTCAACATATTGTGTAATTCCTTCTTTACCTTCTCCAAGTTTTTCAAATATTGGAGATGTTTCGCCTTCTCTTATATGATTTATTTTTCTTAAATCAATTGGATCAATTCCAATTTTTTCTGCAAGATCATCCATTGCACTTTCAAGAGCAAAATATCCATTTGTTGCTCCATATCCCCTAAAAGCACCTGAAACTGGTAAATTTGTATAAACAGCATCTCCTATAAATCTTACATTTTTTGCTTTATTATAAAGTGGTAAGGTTTTGCTGCCAGAATTAAAAAGGACAGTAGGTCCATGAGTTCCATAACCTCCATTATTTAAAAGCACTCTCATATCAATTGTTGTTAATTTTCCTTCTTTATCTGCGCCAAGTTTTATCCAAATTTTAGATGGATGTCTTAATCTTGATGAAATGAATTCTTCTTTTCTTGTTAATTCCATTCTAACTGGCTTTTTTGTTCTTATTGTCATAAGAGAACAGATATCTTCAATTAACAATTCCTGTTTTACCCCAAATCCACCACCAACTCTTGGTTTTACAACTCTTATTTTTTTCATCGGAAACTCTAAAATTTTTGAAAGTATTCTTCTTACATGAAATGGAACCTGAGTGCTTGTTCTTACTATTAAATTTCCGTATTCATCAAAATATGTTATTGTTACATGTGTTTCAATTGGAGTGTGTTGAACTGGTTGCGTAAAATAAATCTCTTCTTCAACTTTATAAAATGATTCTTTTAATCCATTTTCAACATCTCCTATAGGAATATCAACATGTGATATTATATTTTTATTTTTATCGTAAAGTCCATTGATATCTTCCTCATCATGAATTATAACTTCACCCTTCATTGCTTCTTCAGGGTCAAGGACATAAGGAAGTTCTTTATATGTTACATTTATTTTTGAGATTGCCTCTTCAACGATTTCAATTGAATCACCACCAACCGCAAGAACTCTATCTCCTACATATCTTACCTTTTTATCAAACATAAAATGATCATAAGGTGATGGTTCAGGATAACCTTGACCCGCAGTGGTATGAGCAATCCTTGGTACATTTTTATATGAAAGAACTATTTTAACTCCAGGAATTTTCAATGCTTCACTATCATCGATATCAACTATTTCTGCATGAGGATGAGGACTTGTAAGTAGTTTTGCATGAAGCATATTTGGAAGGTATATATCATCAGTAAAAAGTGGCTGACCAGTTGCAAGAGGTAAACCATCATATTTCTCAACATTTTTTCCAACTACATTAAACTCTTTTATCAATTCCTCCTTTTTTAATACTTTACTCATTTCCCCTCCTTTATCTTTTGAACAACTTTTTCAACTGCTTCAATCTGTTGAACATAGCCCGTACATCTACATATATGACTTGAAAGCGTCTCTTTTATCTCTTCTTTTGTTGGATTTGGATTTTTTCTTATTAAATTTTCTACGGAGATAATAATACCAGGTATACAATAGCCACATTGTATTGCTCCTTCCTCAACAAAACTTTTTTGAATTAAATCTGGATTATCAATATCTCCAATTCCTTTTATTGTTATAACTTTTTTTCCTATAACCTTACCAACAAGATAAGTGCAGGATGGAATGGGCTTATCATCTACAAGGATTGTACAAGCACCACATTCTCCAGATTTACAATTATTTCCCTTAACTTCATAATGATGGTATCTTCTTAGAAGTTCGAAGAGTGTTTCTCCTGGGTAAGCATCATAATTTACTTCTTCTCCATTTAATATAAAATTTATTATCATATCTCCTCCATTATTTTTATTAAATTTCTTTTTGTTAAAACACCAGAAAGATTTTTTCTATAATGCTGTGATAATCTCATATCATCAAGAACTTCAGAAGTATTAATTGCAACCTCTTTAGCAAAATTTATAATTTCATCATTTAATTCTTTATCCAAAAGAATTTCTTCAACTTTGTTAAGATGTACTGGAAATCCAGGTCTTCCTCCGAGAATTATATTTATTCTATCAACTTTTTTTCCTAATGATTTAATTAAAATTCCTTCATTAAGAAGTGGAATATCGCTTCCTGTTCTTGTAAATCTTATATATGAAAAGTGATATGAAATATCATATTTTGGTAATTGAATTTCAGTTAAAATAAATTTTTTCTTTGAAGTTTTTTTATACTGTAAGAAATCATCTATTGATAAAATTTTTTCTTCTCCATCATAAATTTTTACTTTTCCTTCAAGAGTTATAAAAATCGTTAATATATCAGACCAACTATATCCTCTAACAAGGGTTCCTCCTATTGTCATAACATTTCTTAATATCGGAGTTGCAACAGATTTTATAGCATTTTTAAATGAGCCATTAAGAATGTTTATTTTTTCAAGTTCATCAAGGGTCGTTGTTGCTCCTATTAATATTTTTTGATCCTCCTTTATATAATTTAAATTCAATTTATCAAGGTAAACAAGATATTCTAATTCTTTTCTTTCTCTCCAGACAATATCAACTCCTCCACCAACAATATCTCCTTTTTCTTTAAACTCATTAAGAAGTTTTAAACATTCTTCAACTGTTTCTGGATAAAAACATTCTTTTACATTTTTTAACATCTTACCTCCTTTTTATATTTTTTTATTTATATCTGGAATATAAAAACCAAATTTTGTCGTTGAGATTGCAGCAAAATAATTTGCAAAATTAAGAGATTCTTTTAAATTTTCATTTTCAAGATATTTATGAATAAAAAGAGCATCGAAAATATCTCCTGCACCAACAGTGTCAATGCTCTTTACTTCATAGCCTTTTATATATATTTCTTCATCCTTTTTTAATAACTTCGCTCCTTTTTCACCCATTTTGACTATTAAAATTTTACCATTATTAATTAAATTATTCACATTTTTTCTACCAATAATTTTAAATTCATCCTCATTTGTAAATATTAGAAAACTTCTTTCCATGAATTTAAATGCATATTCTTTAAAATATTTTATTCCCTTACCAATTCTATAGTTTAAATCAAAAAAGATCTTCTTA
>JBAMLT010000164.1:0-6199 GCA_039793425.1 Caldisericota bacterium | reverse complement strand
AAAGATAATATCTCTTTTTCTCTTGAAGATAGTTGTTCTAATAATAAAGCATCACCTTTAGGGGATTTTTCAATTTTCGAAATTTCAGATAAGATTTTTTTTGTTATCGATGGCTCAATTAAAGCACCACCCTTAAAAATTGTTCTTATTGTATCAGATAATTTTTCAATTGGTATATCTTTTAAAATGTAGCCTAATGCACCACTTTTAAGACCATCAAAAACATACTCGTAATCATCAAATGTTGTGAGAATTATTATTTTTGATAATTCATCTATTTCTTTTATTTTTTTAATTGCGTTAACTCCATTCATAACTGGCATCTGTATATCCATTAAAACTATATCAGGTCTTAATTTTATGTATAAATCAACCGCTTCTTTCCCATTTGATGCTTCGCCAATAACAGTAAAATCTTCTTCCATTTCAAGTAGAACTTTCAATCCCTCTCTTATCAATTTCTGGTCATCAGCAATTAAAATTTTTATTTTTTTATTCAAATTCAAACCTCCTCAAATCACTGGAACTGAAAAAACAATTCTTGCTCCACCCTCTTCTCTATTTTCAAAAGAAAACTTGCCATTTAAGATATTTGCTCTTTCTTTTATTCCAGTTAATCCAAAAGAGGTTTCACCTAATTTTTCAGGAAATCCCACTCCATTGTCCTCAACTTTAAGTACAATTTCGTCATTTTCTTTTTTTAATTTTACCCATATTTCGGTTGCTTTAGAATGCTTCTCGATGTTTGTTAATGCTTCCTGACAGACCCTGAAGAGTGTTATTTTATATTCATCCGATAATTCTCTTAGATTTTCATCAATTTCAAGGTTTGTCTTAATACCTTTTAATGAAGAATATGTTTCAATAAGATTTTTTATTGATTCTTGAATAGGAATATCAAATTCAATTGGCTTTCTTAAAGTTTTCACAACATTTCTTAACTCTTCTAAAGATTTAGTTATTTCATTTTTAATTGTATCAATAAGATTTTTTGATTCATCCGGTTTTTCATTAATAATTTTTTTAAGTATTTCAATTTGAAGAGAAACAGTTACAAGGTGATGTCCTATGGAATCATGCATTTCCCTTGATAATCTATTTCTTTCTTCAAGTATTGTAAGTTGTTCAACTTTTTCTGCATACTCCTTCAATTTTTCATTTGCAAAAGTCAACTCATTTAGAAGTTTTTCAGATTTTTCTTTCGATTCAATTGCAATGGATAGAGCATAACCAAAACCACCAAAAAAGAAAGAACCAACTCCATAAAGAAGAGAATAAAGAACTCCTAAATAAATTCCTCCGTGAGATGTATAAACCAAAAAACAGATTAAGGAAAAGATAATTATCCAGATTATTCCATTCTTTATAGGAAGCTCCATCATAGCAAATACACTTAACATAAAGAAAAGATAAGCAAATATTCCCCAGTTTAAACCTAAAAATGCTGGAATAAGTATTATTATTGTTTCTACAAAGATAAAGAGGTTTATCAAGAATTTTGAATGTTCTATTTTTGGAAACCAGAACTTCCATAATATTGTGAAAAGTGCCATTATTATTAAACTTATTATCCTATCCCTAATGTTTGTTGTGATTGTCATCTGTAAAATTGTAAAGATAAATATTGTTATATAGGCTACAAGATTTGTTATAGTATCAATTTTTTTTGATTTAACCTCTTTATCCTTTTCCATAAATTTTATTCCTTTTGTTATTAATATCATAATATTATACATTCTTTTTACTTTTTCTTGCCTTAATAATCATTATTAAAATCATACCAGCAAGTGAAAGCCATCCAATGAAATCGCCAAGATAAATCTGAGGCACATTTCTTTCACCAAGTGGTATATCCTGAACAAGAACTTTTCTTACTCCTTCTTGATCTACACTTTTTTGAATTATCCTTCCATAAGGGTCAATAAAACATGAATCAAATGCCCATTCTGCTTTAACAATTGAAACTCTATTTTCAACTGCTCTAAAAAATGCATGTGTATGATGTTTATATGCAATTTCAGGCTAATCAGCAGAAGGAATTAAAGGAATTTGAGCTCCATTTCTTGCAACTTTTCTTGCAGTATCAGTAAAATCAAGATCATAACGGATTATTGTTCCAAAATTTCCAAGTTCTAAGTTATAAACTGGATATGTTCCTCTTGAAATACTTGTTTCTCCTGCAAAAACAACTGGGTGATCTTTACCAAAAACTCCAAGAAAGTTACTTTGAGGTGATAAAATTGTTACCTCATTTCTAAACCCACCTTCTTCAACAACTCCATAAGGAATTACAAGATAAATGTTTAGTTCTTTAACAAGATTAATAAAAATTTCACTATTTTTTATTTTTGGGTCATAACTAAGGGCTCCTTCGGGCCATACAACAATTTGAGCACCTAACTCTTTTGCCTTTTTTGTATCTTCAATTAATCTTTTAAAACTTTCTTCTTTAAAATTTTCAAACTCATCTGTAATATAATTTCCTTTCCATAAATCGTAAATAGAAATAAATTCAAAGGGATTTGTTTGGTAATTCCAATTCTTATTGTTTTACCTTCTGGTTTTTTAAATAAACTTAAACTTATAACTCCCCAGGTTATCAAAACAATGATTGAGATAACGATCCATTTTTTCACAAAATTAAATGATACTTCAGTTAGTTTTAAATTTAATTTCCATCTATTATTTATTAACTTAATAACAAGAAACCCTAAAGAGAAGTTTATTAACATAATAACTAAGCCCAAACCAAAAATTCCAAAAATTTTTATTGGTTGAATAAACCATGGCACATTATAAAATGCATAAGAAAGAAAAGCCCATGTTCCAAATGCTGGAATGAAAGTTCTTATTAGTTCAACTCCAACCCAAGAAAGCACTCCATCAAGAATAAAATATTTGAAATTTGTTTTTTCGTCACTTTTTCTTAAATTTTTATCAATAAAGAAAATTAAAACCCCAATAATCAATGGTAGATATTTCATATACCATGCTCCTCTTCCAAAACCTGAAAAGAACCCTAAAAGGTATCCAAATAAAAATCCGCCAACTGTTATTACTTTTGCTAAACTTGATATTTTTTCTGGAAAAAGAAGATATTGAGAAATAAGCATAGGAATGAAACTGATTAAAATCAAGAAAGAAAGATTATAAGGAGCAAAAGATAAAACTATTAAAATAGCACTTAAAATTGATAGTAAAATTCCTAATAATATTCTTATTTTAATATTATTCATTTTTTACCTCCTACTTTTTTTTATTTAAAGAATGTAAAAATAACAATAATTCCTGCAACGATTAATAGGTAGGGCCATATATAATTGAGATTAATTAGAATAGTCAGTCCCTTTTCTCCTAAAAATATTATAAAACCAAAAACGAAGAGGAGAATTGATGGTATTAAAGGCCATAATACATTTTTCTTAAAAATAATCTTCGATAGAATAACAATTAAAAGCCATCCAATAGCAAAACCTATAAAAAATAGTCCACCTTTAGATTCTTCACCTAGAGTTTTAGATAAGACAACAAAAACTATTCCAAGACCAAGACCTTCAATAATTCCACCAGGTATAAGTAATTCAGATTCTTTTGAAAAGAAAGACCAGATTATAAAAATTAATCCAAGTGCTGGAAGAAAAAGAACTCCAAAAATTGAGAGTTTGAAAAAATTCGCAAGCACCATAAAAACACCTGCTAAGAGAAGTATGCTGCTTAAAAAAGCTTTCCATAATCTTTCTTTTGATTCATCTTTACCTCCTTTAAAAGTAAGATAAATAAAGGATAAAAAATGACAGGTCATTTTAGCAAGTGCCAGAAGTCATATAAAGGTTATATGATTTTCTTTATTTAGGTTTATAATTTTTTAAAAAGGAGATTTTTATTATGGATTTAAAAGTTTTTAGATTTTTTCTTGGAGAGTTTTCTGGAGAAGGAAATAGTGACTGGGGTTATTGTAATAAAAGATCGTGTTATTCATATCCTTTTAATCTAAGCGGTAATTTTATTAAACTGGAATGGGAACTATCTTTCCCAAGACAAGATAAAAACCCTCTTGGTGATTTTGTAAGAGGAGTCGGTTTTATCACTTATGACAAAATTAACAACAATTATATTCTCACACTTTTTATGAGTGAGGGATATATTCAAAAATATACAGGTAATTATAATTCAATAAACGAGGAGTTTGAATTTGATTTAAAAGATTCATCAAATCTTCCTTCAGACCTTGAAGCAAAAATAAATATAAAACTTTTAAATGACGATGAATTTGAAGAAACCTATTCATGGAGAATGAATAAAGAAGAAGATTTTCACCCTTATCTTAAGGTTCATAATCAAAGAATAAAATGAATTATCAATTATGTTCAAAAAAGGTTAAACCTATAGCATTTAAACCAACATGTGAAGTAACCACAATACCAAAATTTTGAGTAATAAAAGAATCAATTTTACCTATTTTCTCAATTTCTTTTTTCAATTTATTTGGTATTTCTGAATTAATATAATTATGAGCAATACCACCCTTTATATAACCTCCATTATAATTTTCTTTAAAAAAAGAAATGATTTTATTTATAATTTCCTTTTCACTATTTATTTTTCCTCCCATTATAGGTTCAACAATTCCATTTTTCATTGTTAAAACGGGTTTAAATCTAAAAAAAGAACCAATTAAGTATTTTGCCTTTCCAATTCTTCCACCTTTATTTAAAATCTCTAAATTTTCAAGAATAAAAATTGACTTTATAGAGGTTTTTAAATTATCAAGATATTTTATAATTGAATCTATATCTTTACCTAAATCTCTTAAAATGGCTGCTTCTGTTGCCATCAAACCAAGTGCACCAGAAACAAAAGATGAATCATAAACAATTATTTTATTAAACTTATCCACTTCCTTTTTAGCAATATTTGCAGAATTTATTGTTCCTGAGAGTTTAGATGAAATATGAATTGACAGAATATAATCATAATCATTTATAAATTTTTTATATGTTTCAATAAAATCATTTGGTGTTGGTTGAGAGGTTAACGGTATTTCTTTAAAATTTTGCATTATTTCATAGAATTCATCGATTTTTATATCAATTAAATCCTTATAGGTTCTATCTTTTATTTTTATATATAATGGTACTATATCTATATCATATAACTTTTGATAATAAGGATGCAAATCCCATGTAGAATCTGTTATTATTTTTATTTTCATTTTCTAATTTTTCTTAATACAAAACCTGTATCATTAATATAGATTTCATAATTTTGATTTGGATATTGAAACGCTCCTATTCCATAGGTAGTATCAATAAATGGAATTTTTTCTCCGTTTTTAAGTATAAATTCCCAGAATTTACTTTTTTTATTTATCTCAAAATATTTTATGATTTCATCTTTAGGTTCCTCAAACCTTCCTGAAAATCTTGAAACTCGATAATAACTTTCTGCACCAAGCCATCTTAAACTTTTACTGAAAACAAGAATTTCTCCTTCAATTACCCACTGATCGCCATTTATATCAAATTCATAATTTTTACCATTCTTTATGTCATTAAAAATTAGATGTATTGAATTATCTACTTTCTTTGTATATAATTCACCAATTTTTTCTTCATAACTAAATCTTGAAAATGTTTGAAGAAAAGAAAAAAGTAGTAAAAAAATTGTAGATAATAAAAAAAGAATAATAAAAGAGATAAACATAGAAAGAAAGTTTTTAAAAGGTTCTTTTTTCTTGATAACCCTTATTAAAGTTGATATGAATAGATATAATGAGATTATTATTAATATAAATCCAGTTAATCCAATTATTAATGTAAATCTATCCATACATTCATATTAAATTAAAATGAAAAATTATTCAATCATATTAAATAAGACAATTAACATTTTTATGATGTTTTAATTTAATTATGACGAAAGATAAATTTTTAAAAAATATATCGATAAATTAAAAAAGAAACTAAAATAAAAAAAGGGGGCAAGAGTGCCCCCTTTTTTAAAAGGGTTACTTTTTATAAATTTGAGGAGGGAGATGTATTGTTAGTATCTGGACAATTTCCAGAATACCCATTTCCTAATCCACCATGATGACCTCTTCCTGGTCCAAAACCTGGTCCATTTATGAATCTTTCAACAAAGTCATCAAGATTTTCAAGGAATTTTGTTTTCTCTTCTTCAGTCATCTTTCCATCTTTAA
>JBAMLT010000163.1:0-41645 GCA_039793425.1 Caldisericota bacterium | reverse complement strand
TTGCATCTTTACCTTCATTCTTAAATTTAATTGTGTAAGTAATTATATCTCCCCATTTTGCTTCTGTTACTCCACTCTTTTCAATTTTAAGATTAGGTTCAGTTGGTGTAGGAGGAGTTGGTGGAGTAGGAGGTGTAGGAGGAGTTGGTGGTGTAGGAGGAGTTGGTGGTGTGGGTGGAGTAGGAGGTGTAGGTGGAGTTGGTGGAGTAGGAGGTGTAGGTGGAGTTGGTGGAGTTACACACTTAAATTCAACAGTTGCTATTGAATATAAATTACAAATTTCATTTGAATTTAAGAAACTTACATTTACAAGAATTGTTCCATCATCAAAAATTTTATTAACTGAAACTTTAATTGTTATTTCGACTATCTCATTTGGATTAATTGTTCCAATATTCCAGATTAATATTCTATCATTAATAGATGTTGGTTGTGGTGTTGATGATAAAAGTGTCACATTACCAGGAAGAATATCATAAAGAACAACACCTGTTGCTTGTCCATCTCCACTATTTGTTATTCTAATTTTGTAGGTAATTTGATTTGTTTCTTTTAGGCAAAGAATACTTGGTGATGCTGTTTTTGTGAGAGTTAAAATTGGGTAGTTAACATTTGTGTTTAGATTTGCTGTATAAGGTTCTGTTTCATTTGAGTCAATTGTAACTTTGTTAACTAAAATTTTTGAGGTACTCAAATTTTCTTTAACTTTACCAATTATTGTGATAAATCCTTTTTGGCCGGGGTTTAAGTTTCCTATATTCCAGATATTATTTGGAGTTGTTGGAAGAGGGTTACTTGTTATAAATATAAAATCTGGATCATAATTTTCAGTTATTACAACACCTGTTGCAACTGAACTTCCTCTATTTTCGTACCATATCATGTAAATTAGTGTATCTTTAGGTTTGACTGAATTTGGATATGAACTTTTTTCTATATAGAGAGTTATCTCTCCTGAAACAGTTGTTGTTGTGGTTGTTTGAATTGGATTTATCTCATTTGAATCTATTGTTACTCTATTTGTAATAACAGTTCCATTTTGAACTCCATCTTTAACTCTTACTCTTATTGTTATTGTTCTATGAACTCCATCATTTGGTAGATCTCCAATAAACCACTCATTATTTCCAGATGTTGGAGATGGATTTGCATCAACAAAAATAACATTTGGATCATACTCTTCAGTTATAACAACACCTGTTGCAATTTGCGTTCCATCATTCCAATATTCAATTGTATAGGTTATTATTCCATTAGGTGCAACTGGATCTGGTGAGTCTATCTTTGTTATATGTAATACTACATTTGAACCAACAATATTTACTAAATTATAAGAATTTGTTACTCCTTCATCGCAAGTTATATTTACAAAGTTTTCAATTCTTGTTCCATTTTGAAGTCCATCTTGAACTTTAACAGTAAATGAAGCAAAATGATTTCCATCAATTGCTAAAATTGGAATATAAAGCCTTATGTGAGTAACATTTGGATCCGTTCCATCTCCAGAATCAGTTGGAGTGTAATTCCAACTAATTCCATTGTCATTTGAATATTGAACTACTACCCCACCTTCAGCGACAACAGAACCAACAACAAATCTTGTATATTGTGGTATCTTATCAACTATATAAACATTTGATGCATATTCATTACCAGAATTAGAATAAGTAATTGTATATGTTAAGTTCATATTTGGAACAGGAACATTTGGCTCTGCTCTTTTTATTATATTTAAAATAGGTTTTGATGAAACGACTGTTTCTTCACTATCTTCAATTGGATAACCTTCATTGTAACTTATTTTAACCCTGTTTCTTAAGAGCGTTTCATCTTTTACGTTCAAAGGCACTGATACGATAAGTGTTATTGTTCCTTCTGAATTTGGTGGCATTGAGTTTGTTGCTGTGAATATCCACTTATGATTTATTGTATCATCTGTAAAATTAAAGTTTACTGGTCCTGTTGAAGTCCAACTTAAAAGAGTTGCATTTGTTGTGCCAGTTGGATTGAGTGGAAGATTTAATAAGAGAGAATAATCATCTTCTATTACAATTCCAGTTGCTTGTTGAGAACCAGAATTTACAAATCTTATTGTATAAATTATATTTTCGCCTGCCTGAACAGGGTCTTTATTTTCTTTCTTTGAAATGGAAAGAGATGGAAGTGTTCCAACTGTTGTTTCTTCATAAGTTTCTGCTTTAGGAGTTTCATTCGAGGTTGCTTCAACATTATTTCTTAAAATAGTTCCGTCAGAAACATTTGAATCAACTTGAACAGTTAAAGTTATATTACTTGAGCTTCCTGCTGGAAGATTTCCTATGTTCCAAGTTATAATTTGTCCATTTACACTTGTTGGATTTGGATTTGATGAGACAAATGTTAATCCAGTTGGAAGAGTATCAGTTATTACAACATTTGTTACATTCATTGTTGAATTGTTAGCATACCTTATTGTATATGTTAATTGATTTCCAGGTTTAACTGGGTCTTGTGAATCAGATTTACATAATAGAAGTTGTGGCACAGAACTTACAACATTGATAACTTTATTTGAAATAATTGGACCTTGTTCATCTGAATTTAAAGTTCCTATGTTTTCAATAATGGTGTTATCATTTATTGGTGAATCAACTCTGACAACAAAGTGAACTGTTATAGAATCATTTGAGTTTAAAGTGTCTATATTCCAAGTCACAACTCCATTACTATATGTACCCCCTGAATCACAAGATACAAAAGATGTGTGAGTTGGAACTTCATCTTCTATCACTAAATTATGGGAAGGAGCACCACCTGTATTTGTTACAGTTATTGTGTATGTTATATTTTCACCTGCCTTAACAGGATTTGGAGAACTACTTTTAGTTATTACTAAATTTGGAGCATTAACAATTGTTTGTGTCGTTGCTGGGCCACTTGAATAATTATTTCCATAAGAATCACTACCCTCAACTTTGGCACTATTTATTAAAATTGTTTTATCTTTTAAATTTTTATTTATTTTAACCTTAATTGTTCTTTGAATGCTTCCACCTGAAGGGATAGTTAAATTAGAAAAAGTTACAATATTTGGAGGTGTATAATTTCCACCTGATAACCACTCTACTCCATCTGGTAATGTATCAGTTATAATTGCATTTTCTAAGTCAAGATTTCCTAAGTTATAGACAATTATTGTATAATTTAATTCATCACCTATATTAGCACTTTGTTTATCAACTGATTTTGTTATCGAGATTACGGGCTTTTGAACATTTATTGAAACTTCATCTTCATTTGAACCAATAGGATTGTTTCCTGAATCAACTCCTTCAGAAGTAGCCCTGTTAATATTTTCTCCTTGTTCTGCATTTTGAGTTGGTTTTGCTTTAAATTCAACAAAAAGTGTATCAAGTTTTGTGCCTGTTGATCCTCCATTATCATCTGTTCCTTCTAGAGTTATATTTGTATTAAATATCAATGTATCACCTGAAATGGATGGATTAATTGGAGTCCAATTTAAAGGATTTGATGGACTTCCATTTGTTCTCTGATATCTTCCTGAGTTAATAACATATACCCAACCTGGCGGAAGGTAGTCATGAACATTTACATTAAAGGCATCAACTGGGTTTTTGTTTGAAACTTTAAGAGTAAATGTTACCTCTTCATTAACTCTTGCAGTTGTGAGATTTGAACTTTTATCCATTTCAAGTTTTGGTGAACAAACACAAACATTTGCTTCATCAGTTACAGGAGTTTGAGGTGTATTGTAGTGATCATTATAAGAAACAGAAACTATATTTTTATTTGCACAACCTAAAGCACTGTTAGATGGTATAGCATTAAATTTTAACCAAAGTGTATCATTCGATGTTCCAGTATCTTTACCTTGGTCATCAGTTCCATAAAGTGTTGCTCCAAGACTCCATGTTAATGTTTGCGTTCCAGAAGGATCTTGAATTGAACTTCCCCAATTTGTTGGTAAAGTTCCATTGTTAATAACTCTAAAAGATGAACCTGAAACATAACTCCACCCATTTGGTAATGTATCAGTTATATTTATATTCTGTGCTCGTGCGTATGAATCAAGATTTTCAACTTTTATTATAAATGTAACTGAATTTCCAACTGTTGCAATATAACTTTGTGGTATTTTCGTAACTCTTAAGATAGGTTTATAAACATTAACACATGATGATGATGAGCCAGTTCCATCTGGTCCTGAAGCAGAAATAGAACCATTATCATAATCTTTTCCCTGTGCAGAAGAAGAATTACAATTTTTGCCAATTTGTGCATTTGATGTAACTCTTGCGCTATAATAAATAGTTAAACTATCACCTGGTGCAATTACAACTTGATTGTTAAAGGAAAATGTTAATGTATTACCTACAATTGTTGGTCCTTGAGTTGAACTTCCACCTGTCCAAGTTGCTGAAGTATAACCATAATAACTCCAACCAGAAGGTAATGTATCTGTTACAACAACTTCTTTTGCCCAAGCATATCCACTTGTATTTTTGACAACTATCTTAAATCTTACAATATCACCTGGTTGTGCTTTAGTTGTATTTGAAGTTAAATCATTTATTGTGTAAACACTTTTATAAATCATAAGTTCAGGTTTGTAATTAAGAATATATGCTTTTGCATTTGATGTATCTATTACATCTCTTGATATTGGGTTATTGCCAGAGGTATCTTCTGTTCCTGATGTATCAGCAGTATTTAATAAATAATAACCAATTGGAGATGCTAAGGTAGATGAGGTAACTTTTGCTAAAAATTCAAGGTAAAGAGTATCTAAATTTCCACCCCATGCTTCACCATTATCATCTGTTCCAAGTAAATTTTCTTTAAGATGCCATTGTAAACCAGAAAATCCTGGTGGAGGTGGTGGTGGTGTTTGATATGGTGAGGTATTAGGTTCTGGTGCATTAGTCCATGAAGTTGGTATTGACCCATTTGTTTTTGCATACCTTGAACTTCCTATTTGATATTGAATTCCAGAAGGAAGAGTATCATATACATCAACATTATAAATTGGTAAACTTCCCCTATTCTCAATTTTTATTCTAAACCTTACTATATCTCCTGGTTGTGTTCTTACAGGTTCAGTTACAGGCACTCCATTAACCTCAACAATATTTTTTAAAACTCTTATTGGTGTTGAAGTTATTTTTGTTTTTACTTGAGATGTTAAAGCATTGTTTCCTGAATAACAGCAACTATCCTCAAATTTTGCTGTATTTGTTATTTCACCCGATGCAATGCCTGAAACAAGAACTTTAAAAGAAACTGTAGTTTCAGCACCTGCTGGAAATTCATAATCTGGTCCATTATTACTTTCCCAAGTTATTGTATTTGTATTTAAATCATATGAGTGAGTCACCCAAGAATAAGAATTTCCCCAACCAGGAGGAGGTCCATCTGTTATAGAGGATATGTCTAAAATAAGTCCATTTGGTATTGTATCTACTATTTTAAAGTTTCTTGAAGGTCCATCTCCTGTATTTTTAACTCTTATCATATAAAGTAGAAAATCTCCAGGGGAAGCATAATCTTTATCAACTGTTTTTTCAATTGTTATATTTGGTTTTAAAAAATCAATTTCCTTTATCCAAGGGTGGTCTGGTGTATATTCCCAGTGATCCTTTTCCCACCAATTTAAACCCTGCTCATTTCCAGCAGGAAAATAATAAGTGTTGCTACCACTACAATCATATCCCATCAAGCGTTGTCTATTTATATCTGTATCTTGTGTATCACAGGACAAATTCACTTTGAACCTAACATGGATTTCTTCGCCAGGAAGTATGTTGGTTATTTGTAAAACATTGTTATTATCTTTGTTCCACTCTAAAATTGTGAATGTACCATTCCAATCAGGATTATTTGATGTAGTCCAATTAACTAATGAAATTGATGGATCAAAGCCTTGAATCCAAACATTTTGTCCTGGTAAAAGAAATTCAGTTGAACCGCTAACATAAGTTGCGCCCCTTGGAAGCACATCCCAAATTTTAAGAGGCCCAAAAATTGTTGTACTTTGTTCTTGCAATGTTCTGTTCTTAAACACAATCTCAAACTGAACATTTTTATCGCAAACATGAATTTGATGAGGAATATTATTAATATATATCATCCCCCAAGAATCTTTATGTCCATAGACTCTTGCAAATTTTGCCTGATATATAGGACAAGTTGCAGTTGTTAAATCTCCATCAAATCCATTCCAGACATTTGGGTCATTCCATTGTAATAAATCCCTTCCATTACCATAAAAACCCATATTATCAAGATCAAAGCATCCTGTCCAAACTTCTGAAATTTCATGAGCAATATATTGTGTGCAATTGGGTGAGACTTTTACTTTAATTCTAATTGTAAGGGTTTTTTGAGGTTCAATACCATGAGACAAAGTACTTTCAATATTGTTCCAAACATATATGGTATTATTAGAATCATCTGTAAAGGTACTCCATGGAACGGGATAAAAAGGACCTCCATCATAAGAGTAAGTTGCTTCCTCTAAAATTAAACGATGTCTTAAGGGTGCCTTTAGAACATCTGCAAAATTAGTTTTTATTGTAGGGATATCTCCATTATTTGTAATCTTTATTTCAAAAAGGATATCTTTACCAAGTTCTTGAGGGAAATAAACTGTGGGCGAAACTAAAACATCATCTATTTCAACAACTCTTTTTGAAACGGATAAATTAGGTGCAAAAGTTGTAAATTCTCTTTCATAAATATTTGAAAATTCTTCTGAATTATTCACATCACAGGGTTTTGCAAACTTTGCATATGATTTTATTTTTTTGAAATTTCCTTTAAAGAAACTACATGATGGAGAAGAATAATTTGTATCAGGCTCAACTTCAAATTTTAAAATAACCTCATCGTTTGGAGAAAGATCTGAAAATTGGGAGATATTAGTTGAATTAAAAATTAATTCATAACCTCCATCATAATCTCCACCTGATACTGGATTAATTACTGGATTCCCAGCACTTTGATATGTTCCACCATTATATGAATATTGTGCAGAGTTAACTTTATATCTTAAATATTTTGGTAAATATGTATATGAAATGACGTTATATATATGAGTGGAGCCAGGATTTTTTATAGATATTTCAATGTTTCCAGTGCCACACATATAAACATTTGAATTAATAATTGTAACAAGGGCGTATGAGGTGGGTAATCTTACTTGTCCTGTATCATGATTTGATTCTTCACATTCGCACCAACTTGAATATCCTTCAACAGTTAAATTATTTTCACTACAACTATTTACATTTGTTTTAAAATAGAGTTCAATTTGTGTAGAAGGATCTATTGTTAAACTTCCTAAATTCCAATTTAATGTTCCAGTTGCACCATTTGAAGGCCAAGTAATATTTGGATCTCCATAATAATAAGTTGTACTTCCAATTTTTATGTATGAACCATTTGAATTAAATGAAAGGTCGCTTCCTAAAATAGTCGTAAGTATAATTTCTCTTGCTACACCATCTCCCCCATTTGAAACAAAAACTTTCCAATCAACTGTATTTTCATAAGCAAAATTAAGTTGAGGAGTTATTTTTGTATAAAGTTTTGCAGATTTTATTAAAAGAGAGGATGAACTGGAAGAAGCGGTATGAGATTTTCCACAATTATCAAGATAGTTTGAAGAAAATGAGATTGATGCATTATTAGAACAATCTTTTTTAACTTGAACGGTAATTGAACCATTTGAATATATCTCATTTAATTGGGAATATAACCATGTTAAAGTTTTGCCATCTTGAGATACAGATGGTTCTCCTTTTGTCCCAGAACACCAAGAACCTCCGTCACTATAAGTTGTTGAATTAGTAACATAAGTAAAACCATTTAAGGTAAGAGTTAAATCTGCGTGGTCAATATTTGCAAATTCTTTTGTGAAATTTATAGTTATGTAATATGTATCACACTTTTCAACAATTTGAGGTAAATTTGATGAGAGAGTTAGATTTGCTCTAAAATCACTAACACGAACTCCCTCATAATATTTTATATCAGTTGAACAACCTCTTGGGAATCCAGGAATTTCAAGAGTTGACCAATCAATATACCCATATGAAACTTGTGAATTGTTTGAATCATTAGTTTGAGTTGCTCTTGCAGTAAAGGAAATTTTTAATTTTGCACTTGTATTTGGAGCACATGTTTGAAGTCCTGATAAATTTATTTCAAGAGGCACATAAGAGATAACACTCCAACCTGAAACTTGCTGATAACCACTTCCACAATCTACTTCAATTACAATATTTGCAATAGATGAGTTTGTATATTGATTGTTATTTAATTGATCTCTAAATATAATTCCATTCCAACTTGATGGAGCATTCGATCCAGTATTAAAATCAAATTCAACAGTATATCTTCTATCATTATGAGAATCAGAATTACCAGATGGATTTGTATAAGAACCGGTATCAGTTGAACAATCTATCTCAATAGATGATGGATTTACAGATTTCCTTGAATCAATTATCGCTAAGGTAGGATCGTTTATGTAAGTTGAAAATGAACTACTTACATTTGATATTGAACAACCACAGCAATCAGTTAAGGTTTCTCCATTTGGACCTGTTAACTGAACTGTATTTGTATACTCTTGTCCTGCATAACATGGGTCAACTGTAACATCAAATGTTATTGTAAGATTTTTAGTAACTCCATCTTGTAATGTTATATCATCCCATTTAACCTGTTGCCCATTAATTTGGCCACCATCTGATGCACTTTGTGGAATAAATGGTTGAGGTAAAGTATCAATAATATCAACTATTACAGAATCACTTATACAATTTCCCTTATGATATGTAACAGATATCGTATAAGTTTTTCCCAATTCACCAATGTCAACAGGGTCAGGTCCTACTTTTGAAATTGTAAAATATGCTCCACTTCCTGAAACTGAAATTGAGCCAAGAAGACTTGGATTTATAAAAGGGTTACCACATGGGTCAAGATATTCTGAGAAAAATTTTAAAGTTTTTGAGGGAATTGAACAAGCACCTTGTGGCATAGAAACTGTAAAAGTAAGATTAACTGTTTCATTTGGATTAATAGTTCCAGAAGGGTTTCCCCCTAAATATATAAATTCTCCAGTTTGTGAGTCATAACTCCAATTACTTCCTATATTTGAAATTTGATAACCTGATGGAATAGTATCAATTTTTAATTTAAAGTTTTTTGCAACTCCATTACCACTATTTGTTATTGGAATTGTTACATTTGTTGAACCACAATAAGGAACAGAAATATTTGGTGCAGTAAATTGAATATTAGGAACTGTTGGAATAATTTTTACTGATTGAAGAATATGCTGAGTTTGGCAAATATTTCCTTCATTAACTCCCCACCAAGCATCAACTATGTTATGAGCATCTGAACATCCAGAAATAATTGTTGTGAATTGAATTGTATATTCTGTATTAACTGGAATTTCATTATAGATCCAATTTGGAAAACTCCCTTGTGGAGTTACTCCACCATAAACAAAATTACTCGGATTAGATATGCCACTTCCTAATGTATCAGTTATATTAACATTACCAATTGGGTCTGACCCCGTATTTTTTATTCTTATTGTCCATGTTATATAATCGCCAACTTTTCCCTCTTTTGGGTTTGCCTCTTTTGTAATAACTAAATTACCATCATTTATTGTGGTAACAGAAATAGTTGAATCTATATAATTTGTTTGAGGGTTTTCACAATTTGAATTTGTTCCTTGTACTCTTATTACAAAATTTTCAGTTTTATTGTGGCAAATTGAACTATTTGGTTTTATTAAAACATAGAAATTTTTATTTGCACCACTATTAATTGTTCCAGTATCTGGTATATCATCACCATTATTATCAACAAGAGGATTCGTTCCATTTTGATCATAATAAAGACCAATTGTCCAACCAGTGGGTATATTACTTGTAACTTGCACATTGTAAATATTTTGACTTGTACAATTATTCGTAACTCTAAATGTAAAGGTTGCGTTTGTGTTTACTCTTGTTGTTAATGAATTTGAAGGTGAGATAGAAACTCCAAAATCGATAGCATAAATTTGTTTTAATTTAAAAATTGGATTTCCTAAAAAAAGAGTTGTAACTATAAGTAAAATTGTAAAAATTCTTAATAATTTCCTCATTTAATTCCTCCTCTATAATAATAAATTCAATCTTAAAATTATTGTATTAATTATAAATTTTTTTCTTAAAAATTCAACTCTTTTTATTATAAAAAAATCTGGTAAAATTTAAGAAAATGGTAATATATTAGGAGGTTATTTATAATGGCTGATGAAAAAGAAAAAATGTTGAGTTCTACTATAAATGAAATAGAAAAAAGATTTGGCAAAGGTTCAATTATGAAACTTGGTGATAAAAGAGAACTTCTCGATACAGAGGTCATCTCTTCTGGAATATTAACTTTGGATATTGCTCTTGGAGCAGGTGGTTATCCAAGAGGAAGAATAATTGAACTTTTTGGTCAGGAAGGAAGTGGAAAATCAACAATTGCACTTGAAGCAGTTAGTGAGGTTCAAAGACAGGGTGGTTATGCTGTTTATATTGATGCTGAGCACTCACTTGACCCTGCTTATGCTGAAGCAATTGGAGTGAATCTTGCAAAATTATATATATCGCAACCTGACCATGCTGAGCAGGCACTTGAAATATCTGAAGCATTAATAAGAAGTGGAGCAATTGATATAATCGTAATAGATTCTGTTGCAGCACTTGTTCCCAGAGCAGAAATTGAAGGAGAGATTGGTGAACAATTCATGGCTCTTCAGGCTCGACTCATGTCTCAAACTTTAAGGAGATTGAATACTGCTATTTCAAAATCAAAAACAGTTGCTATTTTTGTTAACCAGGTAAGAGAAAAACTTGGAGTTATGTTTGGAAATCCTGAAGTAACACCAGGTGGTCGAGCCTTAAAATTTTACTCAACAGTTAGAATTGAAATTAGAAAAAGTGATAGCATAAAAGAGGGAGAGAGTATTCTTGGAACATCAGTTAAGGCAAAAATTGTAAAAAATAAAATTGCTCCACCGTATAAAGAAGCATATTTTGATATAATATATGGAAAAGGAATATCTAAAGTTGGTTGCATTTTAGATGCTGCTACACAATATGATATAATTAAGAAAAGTGGAACCTGGTATACATATAAAGAAGAAAGAATTGCTCAGGGTAGAAAGAATTCTATAGAGTTTCTTGAAACTAAGCCTGAGTTAGTTAAGGAGATAGAGAGAGAGGTAAGAAAAGTAGCTTTTCCAGTTGAGGAGAAGGTTAAGAATGAATCTAAATAAAATTGAATATAGATTTATTAAACTATACACTTAAACTCCTAACAAGAAGAGACTACTTTTCAAAAGAACTAAAAATGAAACTCATTGAAAAAGGATATAATTTAAATGATATCGATGAGGTAATAACGCACCTCATCAAAGAAAAATTTATTGATGATGAATCTTTAATTGAAAGAAAAATAAATTATTTACAGAATAAAGGATGGGGAGAATTTAAAATATATAAATATCTATTAACAAATGGAATTTCAAAAGAATTTATAATAGATTCATTAAAAAAATATTTAAATAATGAACTTGAGATAGAAAACATAATTAAATATTCAAAAAAGAAAAAAGAGTTTGAAAAAAAGGTTAGATATTTAATTTCAAAAGGTTTTAGAGAATCTCTTGTTCTTAAAATTTTAGAAAAAAAGGAGGATGAGATATGAATTTATCACTAATAGCATATGAACTTTTAGTAATTCTCGTCTTCTTTCTTGGTGGAATAATTGGTTTTTACATTAGAAGATATATTTCTGAAAGTAAAATTGGTGGGGCCGAGAAAGAGGCGAATAGAATTAAAGAAATGGCAGTTCAGGAAGCAGAATTAAAATCAAAAGATATAATTGCAAAAGCAAGAGAAGAGGCAGTAAAAATTAAAAATGATGTTGATAGAGAACTTAAAAATAGAAAACTTGAGATTCAGAAACTTGAGGCAAGATTACTTCAAAGAGAAGAATCAATTGAAAAGAAAATAGAAGCAGTTGATAAAAGAGAAAGAGCAATATTTCAGAAAGAAGAAGAGATAAGAAAGATGAGAGAAGCACTTGCAAGACAATATGAAAAACATAAACAGGAGTTATTAAGAATTGCAAACCTAACTGAAGAAGAAGCAAGGAGAGAACTTTTTACCAAACTCGAAGAAGAGTTAAAGGTTGATTTGAGTAAAAAGATTAAAGAGTATGAAGATAGATTGAAAGAAATGGAGAAACAGAAGGCACAAGAAATTATTGCTACTGCAATTCAGAGGTCAGCAGTTGATTTTGTTTCAGAATCTACAATAACTGTTGTTCCTCTTCCAAATGATGAAATAAAAGGAAGAATAATAGGAAGAGAAGGAAGAAACATAAGAACATTTGAATCATTAACAGAAACTGAACTCATTATTGATGATACACCAGAGGCAGTTGTGATATCATCTTTTGACCCAATTAGAAGAGAAGTTGCAAGATTAACACTTGAAAAACTTATAATTGATGGAAGAATACACCCTTCAAGAATTGAAGAGTTATATGAAAAAGCAAAAGAGGAGATGGAGGAAAAAATTCTTGAAGAGGGAGAAAAAGCGATATCAGAACTAAATTTAGGTGATATACATAAAGATTTGGTTAAATTAATTGGAAGGTTAAAATTCAGAACAAGTTTTGGTCAGAATGTTTTACAACATTCACTTGAAGTTAGTAGTTTAGCAGGAATTATTGCAAGTGAACTTAATATGGACCATCGTTTGGCAAAAAGAGCGGGCCTTTTGCATGATATAGGTAAGGCAATTGATAAAGAGACTGAAGGACCACATGCTTTAATTGGTGCTGATATATTGAGAAAATATAATGAAAATGAAGAGATAATACATGCAGTTGCTTCTCATCATTATGATATCCCTCTTGAAAAGCCACTTGACTTCATAATTCAAGCAGCTGATGCAATTTCAGCCTCTCGTCCTGGTGTAAGAAACGAATCCATAGAGCAATACATAAAAAGAATTGAGGAACTTGAAAAAATCGCTACCTCATTTGAAGGAGTTGAAAAGGCTTATGCACTACAAGCGGGTAGAGAGGTAAGAGTTTTTGTAAAACCAGATACAATTGACGATAGCATATTACCAAAACTTGCTTATGATATTGCAAAAAAGATTGAGAATGATATTGTATATCCAGGACAGATTAAAGTTCTTGTCGTAAGAGAAAGTAAAGCACTTGGTTATGCAAAATGAGAATATTATTTATTGGTGACATAGTAGGAAAATCTGGAAGGAGGGTCTTAGGTATGACCCTCCAAAAAATTATAGATGAGGAGAAAGTAGATTTTGTCATTGCAAATGTTGAAAATCTATCTGGTGGATTTGGAGTTACTCTAAATAAATTTGAAGAAATCTTAAGTTATGGTGTTAATGCAACAACGAGTGGAAATCACATATGGGACAATAAAGAATATGAAAAAGTTTTTGAAAAATATGGTGATAGAATAATAAGACCATTGAATTATCCACCAGGTGTTCCTGGAAAGGGAAGTTTAACTTTTGATGTAAATGGTACAAAAATTCTTTTAATAAATATTCAGGGAAGAACATTTATGGAAGCGATTGATTGTCCTTTTAGGGCTATTGATGATGAAATAAAAAAATATAATGATATAATTATTAAAATAGTTGATTTTCATGCTGAGGCAACAAGTGAAAAAAGGGCAATGCTTCATTTTCTTTCAGGAAAAGTTTCAAGTTTAATAGGCACCCATACACATGTTCAAACTGCTGATGAAGAGATTTTGCCAACAGGTACATCATATATAACTGATGTTGGAATGACAGGAAGTTTTGATTCAGTTATTGGTATTGAAAAAGAGGCTGCAATTTCTCACTTCTTGACAAAACTTCCAGTAAGATTTAAAGTAAGTAGTGATGATTTGAGATTAAACTCTGTTTTACTTGAAATTAATGAAAAAAATGGTAAAACAATTTTGATAAAAAGAAAAAACTTAAACCTTAAAAAAGAGGGGGTAACACATGGAGAAAAAACTGCTTGAACTTAAGAAAAGGATCAAAGAGGATGAACTCTTAAGATCTGTAAATCTTTTTTTCTCTTTAAACAACACAACTTTGTATCTTGTTGGAGGATACATAAGAGATCTCCTTTTAGGAAAGGAGAGTAGTGATATTGATATTGTTGTTGATGCTCCAACAAGCACTGTTAAGGCTCTTGCACATTTTTTAAATGCAACTGTTTTTTATCTAAGAAAAAGAGAAATTTATGCAAGAGTGATGATAATGAGAGAGGGAAGGAGAATCGATATATCTTTTATAAATGAAGATAATTTTAAAGAAGAACTCGAGAGAAGAGATTTTACAATAAACTCAATGGCAATTAATCTCACAAAACTCTTTAAAGATGAAGATGACTTTTTTATTGATTATTTTGATGGTTTAAAAGATATTGAGGATAAAATCATAAGACAGACAAACCCTGATATTTTTGAAAATGACCCAATAAGAGTTTTAAGAGCCTTTAGATTTAAAAACCTTCTTAATTTTGAAATTGAAAAAGAGACACTCAAGAATTTAAAGGCATATAAATCATATCTTGATAAAGTTTCTCCAGAAAGAATGAGAGATGAGTTCTTTAGAATAACTTTAATGGATGATAAAATCCTTTATGATTTATACGAAAATGGAATTCTAACAGAGATTTTCCCTCATCTTGATTTTGAGTTCCTTCAGATGGCTCTTACAAATCTTGAAGAAGCAATAAGTAAACCTGAGAAATATTTCAAACAAGAAGAGGTAAGAGAAGTATTTGTTAATTTCTGGAATGAACCTGTAGGAAAAGAAGTTTTTCATATTCAAACTTTTAAACTTGCTCTCCTTTCTTTTGGAGAAGAAACTCCTGCTCTATTTATAAGAAAAAAATTCAATGCATCCTTAAGAACCTGTACAAAAGTTCAGAATGTGATTTTTGCATTTAAGTACCTTAAGAATAGTTTTGAAGAAGGTCAGGATATACTTTCAATTGATTTTATTGGAACATTCTTCAGAACTTATAAAAAAGAGACAATTGAAGCATATCTTCTTTTAACCTTCTATTATAAAAATTCTAAAAAATTCCCGAAAAAAGAGGTTCTTGAATTTGTTTCACTTTTTGTTAAAAATAGATTCAAATCGCTTGTCATTTCTGGAAATGAAATTGTAAAAGATTATGGACTAACACCTTCACCATTTGTTGGAGATCTATTGATGTATCTTAAGGCTCACCAAATTCTTGAAAAAATAAAAACAAAAGAGGATGCAAAGGCACTTATAGACAAATACCTTAAAAAAGAAGAGTGATAAAATTTCACATTAAAACATTTGGCTGTCAGATGAATGTTTATACTTCATCTTATCTTAAATCTATTCTCATTTCCAAGGGAATTGAAAGTAGAGTCGAAGATGCTGATTATATCATTGTTAATACATGTGCAGTAAGAGAAAAAGTTAAAGAAAAGATAATATCTTATCTTGGAAAAGTGAATAAAATAAAAAATAAAGATGCCAAATTGATTGTTATAGGATGCCTTGCTGAAATTGAAAAACAAGAGATAAATAAAAAATTCAAACCATATTTGATAGGTCTTTATGATAAAGAGAGCGATCTTGAAAATATCGGTAATTTAATAGAAGGGGAGATTATAAGAACAAAACTTAACATTATTTCAAGGTATCTTCCTGTTATCTATGGATGCGACCATTTCTGTTCATATTGCATAGTTCCATTTGCAAGAGGAAGAGAAAAAAGTAAAAATTTAGAAATTGTTTTAAAAGAAGCAAAAGAAATTTATAATGAAGGTGCAAAAGAGATAGTACTTCTTGGACAAAATGTAAATGATTATGGTAAAGAGCTAAAACTTTCTGATGGTTTTCTAATTCTATTAAAAGAGGTATCAAAAATTCCTTTTGAAAGAATTTCATTTCTAACTTCACATCCAATGAACTTTAAAATAAGTTGGATTGATGAATTTAAAAATATTCCAAATCTTCTTAATCATTTTCATCTTCCACTTCAAAGTGGTTCAAATAAAGTTTTATCTCTTATGAAGAGAGGATACACAAAAGAAGATTATTATAAAATTATTGAAAAAATAAGAAAAGAGTTTCCATATGCACAGATTACAACAGATATTCTTGTTGGGTTTCCTGGAGAGAATGAAGAAGATTTTTTAGAAACAGTTGATATGGTAAAAAAAATTGAATTTGATAGAGCATTTATGTTTATATATTCTAAAAGACCTTTAACAAAAGCATATAATTTAGAAAATGAGGTTCCTCAATTAGAGAAGTTAAAAAGAATAAATCATTTAATTAAAGTTCAGGATGAGATAACATTAAAAAGATATGGTGAGTTTATTGGAAAAGAGGTTGAAGTTTTGATAGAGAATAAAAAGGAAAATAGTGGAATAGGAAAAGAAAAAGGAGGAAGGGTTGTTATAGTAGAAGATATCCAAAATGAAGATATTGGAAAGATTGTTAAAGCAAAAATTGATAAGGTGAACATTAGAGAACTTTTTGGAAAAAAAATTAAATAAGATATGGAGAATTTTTAATGAGCAAAATCGATGAACTTATTGAAAAATATGGTGAAGACGAAGTTACCTTAAAACTTTTAAAAAAGAATTTATCGAGAAGAAAAAAATGGGAAGCCATAAACAGTGGATTTATTTTTTCTCTTTTTGAAAATTTTGATTTTTCAGAAGAAAAGAAGCAACTCGAAAATCTAAAAAAAAATGGAATAAAATTTCTCTCTTTTTTTAATCCCCTTTTTCCAGAAGAACTTAAAATGATTTCTGACCCACCAATTGCCCTTTTTTATAGAGGTGAGATTGAGAAAAATAGCATAAATGTTTCAATTGTTGGAACAAGAAGATGCAGTAGTTATGGAAAGAAAGTTTCTGAAGAAATAGCAGAACTACTTTCAAATAGTGGTGTTACAGTTGTTAGTGGACTTGCATATGGAATTGATTCTTCTGCACATATTGGTGCATTAAAAGGAAGTGGGAAAACCTACGCAGTTCTTGGCGGGGGATTAAATAAAATATATCCAAGAAGCAACATAAACTTATCAAAAAAAATTGAAGAAAGAGGAGCAGTTATCTCTGAATATTTTCCTTATGATGAGCCAAGAGATTATCAATTTCCAGAAAGAAATAGAATAATTGCAGGACTATCAAAGGCAGTTGTTCTTGTTGAAGCACCAATTAAAAGTGGAGCCTTAATTACTGTTGATTTTGCAATTGATTATGGAAGAGAAGTTTTTTGTGTACCAGGACCAATTAATAGCGAACTTTCAATTGGATGTCATAAAATAATTAAGGATGGTGGAACAATATTAACTTCATATGAAGATTTGCTTGAATTTTTAAACATTAAGATTATTAAAAAAAATCTCCCAGAACTCACAAAAGATGAAGAAGAGTTACTCAATAAAATACCATTTATAGTTACATATATTGACGATTTTTTAGATACAAAAAGTGATTTGCCAACTCTAATTTCACTTGAAAGCAAGGGATATGTTGAGAGTTTTCCTGGAAATTATTATATGAGAAAAAAATGGAAGAGTTAGAAAAAATAATTTCAGTATTTACTCTTGAAAGAAAAAGAAAATTTGATGATAGATCTGTTATTGGTGGTTTTTCAAAATTTATATTATCAAACTTAAATAATCTTGAAATTTATAAAGTTGACATAAATAAAATAAGGAAACTTATAGAAAGATATGAAGATGAGGAGCGCGAGAATAGAAAAAAAATTCACAAGGAGATTTTAGATGAGATATTAGACTCTTTAGTAAAACAAAGAGAAATTGATATTGAAAAAATTCCTGGTGTTGGAGAAAAAAGAAAAGAAGCGCTTTTAAGATTAGGAATAAGAACAAGTTATGACCTAATTTATTTTTTTCCAAGAAAATATATCGATTTTGGAAAGTTAACAAAAATTTCATCAGTTAAAAGAGGAGAGTATGCTCAGATTCAAGGTGAAGTTTTAGGTGTTGAAAAGAAACTTATAAGAAAAGGTTTAAATATTTTAAAGGTTAAATTTTTTGATGGAACTGGAGTTATTTTTGGAATATGGTTTAACCAAATTTATCTTGAAAAATTCTTTAGAAAAGGTAAAAAATTTCTTTTAATGGGTGTTATTTCCTACAATTTTGGAGAGTGGCAGATTGAAAATCCAGATTTTGAAGAAATTTCAAACTTTAAAGAAAATTCAGAAGAAAAAATTATAAGTATATATCCTCAAACTAGCGGACTCTCTTCAAAAATGATTTCAAATTATATAAAAGAATCTATAAAATTAACAAAAAATATACTTTTTGATCCACTTCCTCAGGAAATCATAAAAAAAAGAGAATTGACTCCTCTTTCTTTTTCAATTGAAAATATTCATTTTCCATCTTCAAATAATAATCTTTATTTAAGTGAGATGCGACTAAAGTATGAAGAACTATTTTTATTTCAGACCTTTCTTTATTTAAGAAGAATAAAGATAAAAGAAAAGATGGGTTTTAAATATGAGGTATCAAATGAAAATAAAGAAAAATTCATAAAAAGTCTTCCATTCAATTTAACAGATGCTCAGAAAAAAGTTATTAATGAAATTGAAAAAGATTTAACAAGTGGAAAGGTTATGAATAGACTCCTTCATGGAGAGGTTGGAAGTGGAAAGACAGTAATCTCAGCATATGCTCTTTATCTTGCAGCACTAAACAAGACTCAAGGAGCAATGATGTCACCAACAGAGATTCTTGCGATACAGACCTTCAATATATTGAATAAATTTTTGTCTCCTTTTAATATAAGGGTTGAACTTTTAACTGGAAGCACAAAAAATAAAGATGAGATCAAAAAAAGATTAAGAGAAGGTGAGATTGATATTATTGTTGGAACACATGCTTTGATTGAAGAAGATGTAGAGTTTAAAAATTTAACTCTTGCAATAGTTGATGAACAACATAGATTTGGAGTAATTCAAAGGGCAAATTTAGTAAAAAAGGGAGAATACCCTCATACCCTTGTTCTATCAGCAACTCCAATTCCAAGAACCCTTGCTTTAACACTTTATGGAGACCTTGATATATCAATGATAGATGAACTTCCACCTGGAAGAAAACCTGTTAAAACAATAATTTTTACAAATGAGGAGAAAGAAAGAGCATACGACTTTATAAAAAAGAAGTTGAATGAAAAAGAAAAAATATATGTTGTTTGTCCATTTATTGAAGAGAATGAAAAGATGGAAGTTGCAGCAGTGAAGAAAAAATATGAAGAGTTTAAAGAAAGATTTAAAAATGTTAAAATTGAGTTTCTTCACGGAAGAATGAAAGGAGAGGAAAAGGAAAGAATAATAAAAGAATTTAGAGAAGGTGATACTCAAATTCTAATTTCAACAAGTGTTGTTGAAGTTGGAATTGATATTCCTGAAGCAACTGTTATTTTGGTTGAAGATGCAAATAGATTTGGTTTACTTACACTTCATCAGTTGAGAGGAAGAGTTGGGAGAGGAGAAAAAGAGTCATTCTGCATTTTACTATTATCAACTTATGATAAAGATGCATTAAGGAGGTTGAGGGTTCTTGAAAGAACAAATTCTGGCTTTGAAGTATCAGAATGGGATTTAAAATATAGGGGAACAGGAGAACTTGGTGGTGAAAAGCAACATGGACTAATAGATTTTAAAATCATCAACCTTCTTAATGAAAATGATATAAAATTACTTGAAATCGTGAAAGAAGATGTTGCTAACTTTCTAAAGAAAGATTCAGTTTTAAATTATCCATTTCTTATAAAAGAGCTATCTATTAGATTTAAAGATTTTAAATATCTTGATATATCATGAGAATAACTTCAGGAGAACTGAAAGGAAGAAAAATTATTGAGGTTAAGGATAAGAAAGTTAGAGAAACTCTTGATAGAGTAAGAGAATCACTTTTCAATTCCTTAAGAGGAAATATAGAAAATAAAATTTTTTATGACCTTTATGCAGGTTCTGGTGCAGTTGGGATTGAAGCATTATCAAATGGAGCAAAATTATCTATTTTTGTTGATAAAAGCATATATTCAATAAGAGCAATTTATGAAAATTTAAAAAATTTAGATTTACTAAATAGAGCAAAAATAGTAAGAATGGACATCATTAGATTTTTAAAAACAAAAGAATTAGAAAAAGGTGATTTTATTTTTCTTGACCCTCCATATGAGTTTGAATTAGGAACAAAAACTCTTGAAATTCTTAATTTAAGTAATATTATGAAAGAGGAAACAATAATAATTTATGAACACTCTAAAAGAGAGATAGTTAAAAATAATTTTGAAATATATAAAAGTTTAAAAATTGGCGATACTATAATAGATTTCTTGAGGAGGAGAATTTGAGTAAAAAAGAAAAAATAGCAGTTTATCCTGGAAGTTTTGACCCACCAACACTTGGACATCTTGATGTTATAAAAAGAGCACTTGAAATTTTTGATAGAATAATTGTTCTTGTTTCTGATAGCAAGAATAAAAATTATATGTTTTCAAAAGAGGAAAGATTTGAGATGATTAAAGAGATGGTAAAGGATATTAAAGAAGTATCAGTTGAAAATTTACCAGGACTTTTGGTTGACTATTTAAGAAAGAAAAAAATAAAAATTGTTATAAGGGGCTTAAGAATAACATCAGATTTTGATTATGAATTTCAGATGTCATCCTTCAATAGAGTTCTTTATCCTGAAATTGAAACAATTTATATCATAAGCGATATTAAATATACCTTACTTTCATCAAGTTTGGTAAGAGAATTGATATTAAATAAAGGTGACATAAGTAAATTTGTACCACCTGAAATTGAAAAATTTATAAAAAATAGAGGGGAAAGATGAACATTTTAGGATTATTGAACAATTTGAAAAATTTAATTGAAAAGGGAAAGCCAGTTCCTTTTTCAAATATGGTTATGGTCGATGAAAAAAAGTTGATTTCACTTATTGAAGAGATCGAGAAAAATTTTCCAATAGAATTTGAAAAGGCTAAAAATGTTTTAAAAGAAAAAGAGGAGATAATTACTGAAGCAAGAGAAAGAGCGAAGAAAATAGTTGAAGAGGCGTATGATGATAAGAAAAAATTAATTTATGAATCAGAGGTGGTTATCGAGGCAAAGGAAGAAGCAGAAAAAATTATTGATGAAGCCAAAAAAGAAAGTGAAAAAATTAAAAAAGAGGGAGAAGATTTTGTAAAAGATCTCTTATCAAAAATTGATAACTATTTAATAAGAGCAAGAAAAATAATTGAAGAAGGAATAAACAACCTTATGGAGGAAAATAATATTGATTAGTATAAGAGACCTAAAAAGAGAGACAGGTCTTAAGAAAAAGTTATCTATTGAACTAAAATTCAAAGAAATAGAAGGTATTAATATTCTTTCTCCAGTTGTAATTGATATTGAAATTGAAAATTTAGGAATGGGGTTTAATGTTAGAGGAAATTATTCAGTAACAGTAGAACTTCAATGTAGAAGGTGTCTTATCCTTTTTCCATATAAACTCAACGGTGAAATTGATGAAATATATACAACCCAAAGAGAAATTTATTCTGAAAAAAGATTATTAACCCTCGATCAACTTTCAACATTCAAGTTTAATGGAGAGGAGATAAATATAAAAGAGGCTATAAGACAGAACATAATAGTTTCAATTCCTCCATATCCATTGTGTAAAATTGATTGTAAGGGTTTGTGTCCTATTTGTGGGATAAACTTAAATATTAAAGAGTGTGAACACTTAAAAGAGATTGATAATGAAAGCTTTGAAGAAAATCCTTTTTATAAAATTTATCTAAATTTAATGAAAAAAGATGCAAAATCTAATAAAAGAAATATTAAAAAGAAAAAATGAGTTTTTGAAGTTTTTGTTAAGATTTTTTATCTCCTTTTTTCTTGGGATTTTAATTATCTTTTTAGCTAAATTTTACCTTTTTTCTCAAAACATAATAACTCAAGAAGATATAAACAAATATATTCCGGTGATAAAAAAACTTATCGAACCATATCTACCTATTTTTGAAAAAAGTTATTTTTCTCAAATCATTTTCATTTTTTTAAATAACTTAAGAGTTGTAATTATTGCAGGAGTTTTAAGTTTCATAACCTTTGGAATTTTTGCAGAAATTGTTGCATATGTGAATGGATTTATTGTTGGAGTTGTTATATCTTCTCTTTCAGTGATAATTCCTGAAATAAGTGGAGTGAAACTGTTTGTTTTTGGAATACTTCCACATGGAGTTTTTGAAATTTTTGCTTTTCTTCTCTCTTTAACATTTGCTCATGCACTTTCTCCAACAAAAAAAGGTGTTGAAGAGATAAATCCATATTTAAAATCATACATTCTTGTGGTGCCAATTTTATTCATTGCAAGTATTATTGAAGTTTTAATAACTCCTCTCTTTTTAGGTTCAGGATTAATATAATAATATTTTTTAAAACAATTTGCTATAAAAATTCTTAAATTTTTCCTAAATTATCAATAGTTTATAATAAACAATAATTTTTTAATTACCAAGCAGGTGTTAACTTTCCATCAAAAGATTTATAATATGGTAACCAGACAAGAGCGAATAGTTTAAGTATAATATCTTTCTTTAAAGGTCTTATGGTTACAATTTCCAGTTTTTCAAGTTGCGGGTCAATTTTTTGAGAGATTTTATCAATTTCAGATTGAAGTTCTGCCTCCAAATCTTTAAGATCTTGTTGATATTTATTTACGGTTTCTTGTGCTCTTTGAATATCTTCTTGTTCCTTAAGAATTCTTGCTCCACCTCTTGCTGCTGTTGTTGCTCTTCCAATATTTGTTACACCACCAAGTTTTTTTCCTAATATTGCACCAAGTATTGTTGCTCCAACTGAAATTGTTGTTTGAACCTTCTGTTGTTTTGCCTGTTCTACCTCCCTATCAAGTGTTTGCTGTGCTTTTCTTACCTTTTCTTCAAGTGCCTTTACCTTTGCTCCATATTTTTTTCTTATATTTTCAAGTTCTTCGTCTCTTTTTTCATGAGAGATAACCTGTAATCTTATTCTAAATTCCTGTTCGCTTTCACCTGGCTTTGAATACTCCTTAAAAGAAGGGCTCTTAAATAAATCAAGTTCTTGAGTTCTATAAATATGATTTAAGAAATCCTTACTCCAAGAATCATAGTTTTTTAAATTAGTAGCAACTGCTGGTATAGGTAAAAATTCTGCATTTTCAACTGGATGAGTTTCAAGTTCTGAAATATTGATTTTCAATTCTTTTGAATTTTCCCAATTTATAGGAATTGGTGAATCTAAAATTTCAGATACAACAATTTTTTCTAAACTAACATTTAAATTTATCTTATCATCAAAATAATTTATTGTGCTTACTCCCAATATGTTGGGTGAATAGACTAATTTTTGTCCCTGAGGTGCATAACCTCTTACAGGAACAAAATATTGTGTGATACCTGGGGGAAGAAGAGGCCTTTCTTTACTTTCATAAGAAACTGAAGTTTCTTGGTAAGAAGGAACTTTTTCTGTTTCAACTGCTTCTTTGGTCATAACTAGAGGTTGAGGAGTCGGTATTACATTTTCAAGAGGTTGTATTGTGAAAATTTCTCTTTTACTATCCATAAGAATTTTTATCTGGTTTCGAGTAAGTGGTCCTCTTAAATATGACATTGCCCACCTTGTTTCAAATATTGTTGGTTCATCATCATGAACATTATTCATTAAAAATATTCTATTGCCAAGACCTGCAAGAATTTCTTCCATCCTTTTTCTATCAAATTTCATACCTGTTGTTGCTGCTGCACCCTCAAGACCATCAAGAACTCTTGCCTTATCTCTTTCTGTTTGTAATCTTCCAAGAAACCATGTGCCTGCATTAGATAAACCTTTATAATCAAGGTCAACAGGATTTTGTGTTGAAAGAAGTATTCCAACTCCAAAAGCACGGGCTGTTTTAAGAAGAGCAAGAAGTGGTGCTTTTGATGGTGGATTTGCAACAGGTGGGAAAAATCCAAAAACCTCATCCATATAAACTATTGCTCTTAATGTTGTTGTTCCGGATTGTGAACGAGTCCATGAAAGTATCTGGTTGAATAGAAGGGAAACAAAAAACATCCTTTCAGCATCATTAAGGTGTGCGATGTAAAATATTGAAATTTTCGGTTTACCATTTGGAGAATATAAAATTTTACCTATATCAAGTGGTTCTCCTTCAAGCCAGAGGTTAAAACCTGGTGCAGCAAGAAGGTTATTTAAATTCATAGCAAGTTCAAATCTCTCTTTTGATGGATAAAAATTCTCAATATCCAAAACTCCAATTTTAGAAAATGATGGTTTTTGAATTTGATGAATCAAATTTGATAAATCAAGGTCAATACCCCTTTTCCATGCATTTTCTAAAATTGTTGAAATTAAAATATGCTCTTTACTTTTAATTGGGTCAGCTTCCCTTCCAAGAAGCCCCAATAAACTTGTAACTGTTGAAATTATTCTATCCCTTAAAAGTTCACTATCATTTATTATTGCCTGTGGTGGTGCAGCAAATGATTTTAAAATTGAAACAGGAATTCCTGCATTACTTCCTGGTGTGTATATCACAAAATCTGCTGATTCTTTTAATTTTTTAATCCTTTCACCACTCTGACCCCATGACATAAGACCATTTCTCCATAATTCTGCCTGTTCTTTTGCATATTCTTCAATAGATAAATTCTTTTTTCTTGCATCATCTTCATTTACCCATGGTAAAAAATCTTCTTGTGATAAATTAGGAAAAGTTAGAAGGAGATTTGTTATATCTCCTTTTGGATCTATTGCAATTGCTGGAATGTTATCTATTGCTGCTTCTTCTAATATATCAATACAAAGCCCAGTTTTTCCACTTCCTGTCATACCTATGCATACACCATGAGTGACCAAATCTTTTGAATCATAAAGTATTAAACCCTCAACTACTTTTTTCTCTATTAGATTATATGGTCTTCCAATATAAAAAACTCCCAATTTTTCATAATCAATCATATAAAACCTCCATTTATTTATTTCTTCATCTTAATTATAATATAGATTATAATATAATTAATAATAGAAAAAAATTTAGTATATGATTTTTTCATTGATTTAAAAAATCTCAAACCCATCATAAAATGGGTTGGTGGAAAAAGACAAATTTTAACATTTTTATTAACAATCTACCAGAAAAGTGGAATACTTATTATGAACCATTTGTTGGTGGTGGTGCTTTATTAATAGAACTTTATAAGAAAAATTTAATAGAAGATGCAGTTATATCTGATATAAATATTGATATTTATAATCTATATATTTCAATTAGAGAATATCCTTTTGAATTAATTAATTTGTTCAAAGAAATAAAATTTAAGAATAATTTAAAAGATTATTATGAAACAAGAAAAGAATTAAATTTAGATAAAATAGATAAAATTCCAGATTTAAAAAGAGCAACTCTTTTAATTTATCTAAATAGACATTGTTATAATGGTCTTTATAGAGTTAATAGAAAAGGTGAGTTTAATACTCCTTTTGGTAAATACAAAAATGTAAGTTTACCTTCTTCTGAAAATATCTTAGAACTTAATAAATTATTTAAGAAAATTGTAATTTTAAATGAAGATTTTGAAATTGCAGTAAGTAATGCTAAAAAAGGTGATTTTGTCTACTTAGATCTACCATAAATGCCATTATCTAAAACTTCATATTTTGTTGATTATACAGATGAAGGTTTTGATGAAAAAGAACAAATAAGATTACATAATTTATGTAAAAAACTGGATAAATCAAATATTAAATTTCTCTTAAGCAATTCAGATAATAAATTCATCAGAGAATTATATAAGGATTTTAATATAATAACTATACCTGCAAAAAGAAATGTTAACTCTAAAGCAACAAATAGAAAAGGAATAAATGAATTAATAATAAAAAACTATTAGGAGGTTTTGTAAATGGTACCTGGAGGCAAAGGAACAAAATCAGGAAAAACATATGAGGATATAATTGAGGCCTCTATTAAAGGTAACTATGGTGATAATTATAAAAAACAGATAGTTATTGGTGAAAGTTTATATGGTTCGAATTATAAAGTTGATTTTTGATTAATGATAAGATAATTATTAGTGCAAAATGGCAACAAGTTAAAGGAACTGCTGAACAGAAAATATTATATGATATCATATCACTTATAAAAATAATAATAGAATATGAAAATAAATTTTTAAAAGGTTATGTGGTTATTGGAGGTGAAGGTTTTTCAGAAAAAGCAAGAGAATTTTTATTATCACAAAGTCATAAAAAATTTCTCAAAGATGGTGAGAAGATAGAAATACTAACAATAGATAGGTTTGTTGCATTAGCAAACAATAAGAACTTATAATAATAAAATTCAACTTTTTTATATCAATAAGGTGTCTGACACCATATTGATATGGTTTTCCACAATTTTGATTGGATGTTTTGAAGTTATAGATTAACTTGACTTATGGGTGCAGTTTAATATAATTTTTTTGGTATCAAATATTTCTTTAGAATAGGAGGGATTTATGAAGAAAATCCTTGTAACAGGAGCAACAGGTCAGATTGGTTCAGAACTTACACTTTTTTTGAGAAATATCTATGGAAGTAAGAATGTTGTTGCAGCAGGTCATAAGAAGCATCCAGAAAGAGAACTACTTGAGTCTGGTCCTTTTGTTTTTATTGATACAACACAATATAACAGTGTTGAAGATATTGTTTTAAGATTCAGAATAAATACAATTTACCATCTTTCAGCAATTCTATCAGCAAAAGGAGAGGAAAATCCAACAATCGCATGGAGAGTGAATATGGAATCACTAAAGAATGTTCTTGATATTGCAAGAGTTTATAATTGTCAAGTTTTTTATCCCTCATCAATCGCAGTTTTTGGACCAACAACTCCGAGAGAAAATACTCCACAAGAGACAATCCTTAGACCAACAACAATGTATGGGATTACAAAACTTGCTGGTGAACTTCTCTGTGAATATTATTTCAATAAATTTGGAGTTGATGTGAGGGGGGTTAGATACCCTGGATTAATTTCTTATGTCACTCCACCTGGAGGTGGAACAACAGATTATGCAGTTGAAATATTTTATGAAGCAATAAAAAATAAAAAATATTCATGTTTTTTAAAGGAAGATACATATCTTCCAATGATGTATATGCCAGATGCAATTAAGGCAGCATATGATTTGATGGAGGCAGATTCAAGTAAACTGATTCACAGAGCATCATATAATATTCAGGGAATGAGTTTTTGCCCCAAAGACCTATATCTTGAAATCAAAAAATATATTCCAGAATTTAAAATGGATTATGAAATAAACGAGGTTAAGCAATGCATCGCAGATTCATGGCCAAAAAGTATAGATAGTAGTTGTGCTGAAAAGGAGTGGGGGTTTAAGGTTGAATATGATTTTAGTAAGATGGTTAAGGACATGGTTGAGAAGTTAACAAAAAAGTTAACTTAAATTTAAAAAAGTGTCCAAATTCGCCTGACTGGGTCTGGACACATTTTAAAAAGGGCGAAAAATAACCCAGTAAATTTAAAAGGAGAGAATATGCCACTTGAAAGAATAAAAGAAAAATTAGAAAAGGATATAAAAGAAATTGATGAAAAGGGAATTGTTAAAAGAAATGAAAATATAATTGTAAAAATAATAAAGTGTGATGGAGTGAAAGGAAATAGGTATGTTTTAAAGGGAGAAGAGAATAAAGAGTATATAAGGATGAATTCAAATTCATATCTTGCTCTTGGCTTGAATGAGGAAGTTAAAAAAAGTGAGGAAGAAGCAATCAAAAATTTTGGAGTAGGACCAGGTGCTGTAAGATTTATAAGTGGAACATATTCTTATCACAAAGAGCTTGAAGAAAGAATTGCAAAATTTCATAATAGAGAAGATGCTATAATATTTTCTTCTGCATATTCATGTGTTCTTGGAACTCTTTATTCTTTGATAAATGAAGAGACGATTGTTATAAGCGATGAGTTGAATCATAACTGTATCATAAATGCAGTTAGACTTTCAAAACCAAAAGATAAAGATATCTATCATCATCTTAATATAAAAGAGTGTGAAGAAAAAATAGTTAGTTTTATTGGAAAGGGAAAAAGAGTTTTAATAATAACAGATGGAATTTTCAGTATGAGAGGAGATTATGCTCCTCTTGATAAATTGAGTGAGTTAACAAAAAAATATAATGATGAATTTGAAGAAGGAATTATTTTAATAGTTGATGATTCTCATGGTGTTGGAATTTTTGGTGATAATGGGCGAGGTGTTGAAGAGTACACAAAATCAAGAGTTGATATTCTTATTTGAACATTTGGGAAGGCATTTGGAGTTAATGGTGGTTATGCAACAACAGATAAAGTTTTAACTGACTATCTAAGAGAAAAGGCACCACTTTATATCTATACAAATCCAATAACACCAGGTGAGGCAAAAGCAGCAATTAAATCAATTGACATAATAGATAGTGAGATTGGAAAAAGTATGATTAAATATGTTAGAGAATTGGCAAAAAAATTTAGAGATGGAATCAAATCTCTTAACCTTGAAACGATTGAAAGTGACCATCCAATTGTTCCTCTTATTTTAAGAGACACATTAAAAACAAAAGAACTTGTAAAATTTCTTAAAGAAAATGGAGTTTTGGCAACTGGACTAAACTTCCCGATAGTTCCAAGAGGTGAAGATACAATAAGATTTCAAATTACCTATGAACATACTGAATATGATATAAATTATGTTCTCAATTTAATAAAAGATTTTATGAAAAAATAGCTTGAACTTATTTAAAATTTGTTTTAATATCTAATTATGACTTTTTTATATATTTTATTTGGAAATATTTTAAGTAGTTTAGCATCTTTAGTTGGAATTTTCTTTATAAATAAAGATATTAAGAAATTAAAAAAAACTTCATTCATTCTTGTGAGTTTTTCAACTGGAGCCCTCATTACAGGTGCACTTTTACACTTACTTCCTGAAGCAATAAATGAAAACATAAATTCAATATACTATGTTATTTTTGGAATTTTTCTATTCTTCATTCTTGAAACATTTTTAAAATGGAGACATTGTCATGATTTTGATTGTAAGGAGCACACCTTTGTACCACTTAATCTACTTGGTGATTCTCTTCATAATTTTATAGATGGATTATTAATTGCCTCAACATTTCTTATAAATTTTAAACTTGGGTTAATAACAACAATTGGAGTTATTCTTCATGAGGTTCCTCAAGAACTTGGTGATTTTGGAGTATTAATTTATGGAGGTTTAAGTTCCAAAAAAGCATTGAGGTTAAATTATCTTGTTTCACTAACTGCAATTTTAGGTGGAATTTTTGGGTATTTTATGCTTGAAAAATTTAAAGATTTTATTCCATATATCGCTGGATTAACAGCAGGAAATTTTCTTTATCTATCCCTTACTGACCTTATACCTGAACTACATAAAAAAATATCAACTAAAGATAATTTAATGAAAACTATATTTATCTTATCAGGTATTTTACTTATGGTTCTCTTTAAGATTTTTTTTGATTGAGGAAATTGAGAATAATTTTGAAACCTCAAAAGAGATCGCTGGTAATAGTGAAATTGGGAGATATTCAAAGAATTTTAATTTAAGAGGGGAAAGAGAAAATATTTTATCAAAAAATGGAATGTAGATAATCAAAACTGTAAGAGATAATGAAATGAGAACAGAATAGTTTAAAAAAGAATTATTGAAAAGATTTTTTAGTTTTATTGGTTTAAATTCAGTTTTATTTGAATATGCCTTGAAAAGTTCAGAAAAAATAAGTGTAATAAGGGCTGTTGTTTGTGCTTCAGGTAGTGTTCCTCCATTTTTTAAAATCATCATAAATGCAAAGATTGTAACTACCATCTCAATAACAGCACTAAGAATCACTCTAAACATGTTATCAGTATCAAGTATTCTTTCCTTTGCCTTTCTTGGTGGCATATCCATAATCCCCTCTTCTTCAGGTTCAACTCCAAGAGCAAGCGCAGGAAAAGCATCTGAAATTAAATTAAGATAAAGAAGATGGATTGGCTTAAAAGGAATTGGAAGATTAAGAAGTGCACTAATTAAAATTATTAAAACTTCACCAATATTACAACTTAAAAGGAACATAACAACCTTTTTAATGTTTGAATAGATTCTTCTTCCCTCTTTTATTGCAGAGACGATTGTTGCAAAATTATCGTCTGTTAAAACAATATCAGATGCTTCTTTTGACACATCTGTTCCAGTTATTCCCATGGCTATTCCAACATCTGCTTTCTTGAGGGCAAGAGCATCATTTATTCCATCACCTGTTACTGCAACTTTTTCTCCCCTATTTTTTAGTACTTCCACAAGTTTTAATTTAGTATGTGGTGAAATTCTTGCAAAAACATTTCTTTTAAAAGCAAGATTCTCAAGATTTGTTTTTTCATCAATTTCACTTTCTTCAACTCCCTCTTCTCCAATATCACTTATTTTCAATCTTTTTGCAATGCTAAGGGCTGTAACTTTATGGTCGCCCGTAACCATCTTAACCTTTATTCCTGCTCTTTTTGATTCATCTATTGCTAAAAAAACTTCTTCTCTTGGTGCATCTTCCATTCCAACAAGACCAAGGAAAATTAAATCTTTTTCAAAACTATCCTTTTTTTCATCACTTTTCAAAATTTTATATGCAACACCAAGAACTCTTAAGCCAGATTTACCCATACTTTCATTTTTTTCAAGAATGTCATCTATAATCTCGTCAATTGGCCTTATATCAACACCTTGAATATAAAATGAGCACCTCTTTAATAAAATTTCAGGAGCACCCTTTGAAAATACATATCTATCAGAATCTTTAATGTTTACTGTTGTCATAATTTTTCTATTAGAATCAAAAGGTATTTCATCAATTCTTACAAATTCTTTTTCAATTTCATCTTTCTTAAACCCCTTTTCAAGTGTAAAAGAAAGAAGTGCAACTTCTGTTGGGTCTCCATAATTTTTTTCACCTTCTTGAATTTTTGCATCATTACAGAGAGTCATAGCAAGATAGAAAAATTTTTCTGGTCCATATATATAATATTCAGTCACCTTTAGTTCATTTTTTGTTAAAGTGCCAGTTTTGTCAGAAAGGATTGTTGTTACAGAGCCAAGTGTTTCGACAGATGAAAGATTTCTTACAATTGCTCTTTTTGATGCCATAACCTTTACTCCAACAGCAAGAACAATTGTAACAACTGCTGGGAGTCCTTCTGGGACTGCTGCAACTGCAAGAGCAACTGCTGTCATAAAAGATACCAAAATAGGAATTCCCCTTAAAACTGAAAGAACAAAAACACCAGCACAAGCAATGAGGAAAAATTGCCCAAGAGTTTTTCCAAGTTGGTCAAGTTTAACTTCAAGTGGGGTTTTCTCTTCCTCCATCTCAGTTAAACTTTTTCCAATTTTTCCTATTTCTGTATTTAATCCAGTTGCAAAAACAACACCCTCTCCTCTTCCATAAACTATTGTTGAACCAGAAAAAACAATATTTTTTCTATCATGAACTGGTAAATCATCAATATCTATTTTTTCTTCATTTTTTTCAACTGGGAAAGATTCTCCTGTTAAAAATGCCTCTTCAACTTTTAAATTTTTCTCATTTATTATTCTTAAATCTGCTCCAATTTTATCTCCTGTTTCAAATATCACTATATCTCCTGGAACAACCTCTCTTGTTGGTATTTGAGTTATTATTCCATCTCTTAGAACCTTTGTTGTTGGAGCACTTATTTTTTTAAGTGCCTTTAAACTTTTTTCTGCATTTATTTCTTGATAAATTCCAATAAATGCATTTATTATAATAATTGCTATGATTGCTATTCCATCTATCCATTCTGAAAGAATAATTGAAATTACTGCAGAGAAAATAAGAATTAGGATAAGTAAACTTTTTATCTGTTCATAAATTCTAATGAAAATTGATTTTGGTTTCTTCTCAGGTAAAGCATTTTCTCCATAAATTTTTAATCTCTTTTTTGCTTCTTCTTTTGAAAGCCCTTTTTTTTCATCAACTTCTAATATATTTAAAATCTCTTCTTTAGATAACTTCCAGACCTTTTCCAAAAATCTCCTCCTATCATAAATTATTCTATCATAAATATTATTTTTCTTAGATTAATTATTTTAGAAAATTAAAAAATTCTAATGATAATTTAATAAACTTTCTCTGCTATCATATTATTATGGAGGAGATAATTTTTTTAATTGAAGGAAGCGAGGATGGAGGATATACATTAAAAGCATTGGGAGAATCAATATCTACAGAGAAAGATACAGTTGAAGAGGTTAAGAAAAATATTATAGATGGAGAAAAAGTGTCACTTCAATAAAAAAGATTTACCAAAGATAATAAGACTTCACTTTGTTAAAGATGAAGTTCTAACTATATGAAAATCCCAAGGGATATAAATTATAAAGATTTAATAAAATCTTTAAAAAATATGGATTTAAAATAAGTCGTCAAAGTGGAATTCATATAAGATTGACAGCAAAAATTGAAAGTAAGTTTATTATCTTACTTTACCAGCGCACAGTCCTATTAAGATAGGAACATTAAATTCAATACTTGATGAATTAAGTAAGGTCTTAAAAATAGAAAAAAAAGAATTAATAAAAAATTTATTTGGATAAAATTATTGATTAATTAAAAAAGATAAAAATTCTGTTATTATATTAATTGAGGTTTATTATGAAAGAGATAATTTTTATTTTAATTTCTTACCTTTATGGCTCAATACCTTTTGGTCTTCTTTTCGTAAAAAAGACAAAAGGAATTGATATAAGAAAAATTGGAAGTGGAAATATTGGTGCAACAAATGTCTTAAGGGTTGCTGGTTTTTCAACTGCACTAATCTCAGGAATTCTTGATTTATCAAAAGGGCTTTTCCCAATTTTAGTTGGAAGATATATTCTTCATTTTAATATTTACATTATTTTTTTGATGGGTTTTGCTGGAGTTATAGGCCACGATTACTCTATTTTTTTAGGTTTTAAAGGCGGAAAAGGAATTGCCTCAACTTTAGGTTTTATAATTGGACTAAGTCCTATTGTTGCATTTACTGAGGTTATAATCTTTTTAGTAGTTTTAATCTCAACAAAATTTGTTTCTCTTTCATCAATAGTTTCTCTTTCGCTTTTACCAATTGTTTTTTTATTATTCAAAAAATATAATTTAATATTTTTATCAATTTTACTTTCAATTCTTGGAATATATAAACATAAAGATAATATTGAAAGATTAAGATATGGAATTGAATCAAAATTTGGAGAAAAAGAGAAAGTTAAGGAAACAGAAATTTTTACTGAAAGTGATGAGAACTTAGAAAAAATAAAAGAAATTCTTGAAAATGATGGCATTGGAATTATTCCAACTGATACTATATATGGATTATGCACAAATGGTCTTGATATTAATTTAATAAAAAAGATTTATAAGATAAAGAAAAGAGATTTTAATAAACCCCTTACTTTATTTGTTAAAAATAAAGATGAAATAGAAAAATATGCTTATGTTGATGAAATATCAAAAAAATTAATTGAAAAATTTATACCAGGAGAGATTACAATTGTTTTAAAGAAAAAAGAAAATTGTCCCAATGTATCATTAAAAAAATTTGATTCAATTGGTTTTAGAATTCCTAATAATAAATTTATCATTGAACTTCTAAATAAAATCTCTTTTCCACTTGCAACGACAAGTGCAAATATTTCAGGAAAAGAAACTCCACAGGATCTCATTGGTTTAAAGAAGATTTTTTATGGAGTTGTTGATTTTATTGTTGATGGAGGATGGTTAGGAAATATTCCATCAACAGTTATTCAAGTTATAGATGGAAAGGTGAACATTTTAAGAGAAGGTAAAATAAAAAAAGAGGAGATATTAAAAATTATTTCTTAAGTAAAAGGAGTAAGATATGAAAATAGCAATTGGTTCTGACCATGCTGGTTTCGAACTTAAAGAAGATTTAAAAAAATCATTTTCTCAAGAATTTGACATAATTGATGTTGGAACAAATTCAACTGAATCTGTTGATTATCCTGATTTTGCTAAAAAGGTTTGTGATATCATTCTTAAGAAGGATGCAGATTTTGGAATTCTTATCTGTGGAACAGGAATTGGTATGTCAATAACAGCAAATAAATTTAAAGGAATTTATGCTGCCCTATGTTATGATACAAACACTGCAAATTTAGCAAGAAGCCACAATAACGCAAATGTTATTTGTCTTGGTGGAAGAACAACAAAACTTAATGACGCAATTGAGATAGTGAAAACTTTTTTAGGTTCTTCATTTGAGGGCGGAAGACACGAGAGAAGATTTGGTAAGATTAATGATATTGAAAACACAAATTTTAAGGAAAAAAATTTATAATTAGTATAAGTTTAAATGATACAATATAAATATAAAATTTTAAGTTTAATATAATTATTATTTTTTAATAATCAAAAAGAGGAGGCACATGAAAATGGAAGAGACGAACAAAGGTGGGATGATGACAGACCAACAAAAACTTGATTATGTCCTTAAAAACTGTATTTGTGCAAATTGTCCAAGTTATGTTGAATGTGGTGAATCTATTGGTTATTGCCTTACAGGTAAGAGTGAATGCATTACAGAGAAAAAAGGATGTATTTGTGGAGATTGTCCTGTCACAAAGGCTATGAATTTGAAATGGGGTTATTATTGTATAATGGGTGATGCTAAATCAATGATGAAATAAAATAAATAATTTAAGATTTTAAGAAGAAGTTCTTATAAAATATTGTTAGTTAATGTTTTTTAATTCTTAGATTTAAATAATATTATTGAAATCTCATGATATTTTTATATCATCTTTTTAATATTAAGTTTTTTAACTTTATTAAGTGATTAATAAAAAATAATTTATAATTTAAATGTGGCTTATTGGTTTTTCAATAAGGAGGTAAAAAATGATATGTGATATATGTCATCAAAGAGAAGCTGAATATACTGTAACAAAAATAGTTGATGGCAAAAAAAAGGTTTTACATATATGTAGAGAGTGTGCAAAAAAGGAAGGATATTTGAAAGATGAATTCTTTTTTTTCTCTCCATTTGATTCTTTTTTTGAAGATGAGTTTTCAAAATTTTTTTCAACACCAGAACCAACACTTGTGACAGACCAGTTTAGTGGTGAAGCAGAAGAGGTTATTCTTGAGTCAGAAAATATTGCAAAGGAACTTGGTGAAGATGAAATAAAAACAGAGCATCTCCTTCTTGCTCTTTTAAGAAAAGGAGATTTTGTAAAAAATATTCTTTTTGAACTTGATATTGACCTTAAGGAACTTGAAACAGAAGTTCTATCATATATGAAAAAGAAAAATAAATATGTTGAAGAAATATCTCTTTCCCCAAGGGTAAAGAGAGTTTTTGAACTTAGTCAAAAAGAGGCAAGTTCTCTTGGTTCTGAATATATTGGTTCTGAACATATTTTGCTTGGACTTATTGATGAAAAAGAAGGAGTTGCTGGAAAAATCTTAACTCAAAAAGGAATCACAAGAGAAAAAATTTTATCATTTTTAGAGAAAAAAGAAAAGGTAAAAAAAGAGAAAAAATATACAAAAACACCAACCCTTGATAGTTTCAGTAGAGATTTAACAAAATTAGCAAAAGAGGGAAAACTTGACCCTGTAATTGGAAGAGATAAAGAAATTTTAAGAACTTTAAGAATTTTATCAAGAAGAACAAAAAATAATCCAGTTTTAATTGGTGAACCTGGTGTTGGTAAAACTGCAATCGTTGAAGGAATTGCAGAAAGAATAGTTCAGGGAAAAGTTCCTGAATCATTGAAGGATAAAAGAGTTGTTTCTTTAGACCTTCCTGCAATAATTGCTGGGACAAAATATAGAGGAGAGTTTGAGGATAGATTAAAAAAGATTATTGATGAAATAAAGGAAAGTGAAGGGGAAATTATAGTTTTCATTGATGAACTTCACACTGTAGTTGGAGCAGGCGGAGCAGAAGGTGCAGTTGATGCTTCAAATATACTAAAACCAGCACTTGCAAGAGGGGAACTACAATGTATTGGAGCAACAACAATAAATGAATACAGAAAATACATTGAAAAAGACCCTGCTCTTGAAAGAAGATTTCAACCAGTTCTTGTATCAGAGCCAACAGTTGATGAAACAATAGAAATTTTAAAGGGATTAAGGGATAAGTATGAGGCACATCACAGAGTGAAGATATCTGATGATGCCATAAGAGAGGCAGCAATTCTTTCAGAAAAATATATAACTGATAGATTTTTACCTGATAAGGCAATTGATTTAATTGATGAAGCAGCATCAAAAGCAAAATTTGAAGAGAGAAAAGAGCCTGATGAGATCAAAAAACTCGAAGAGGAGTTAAAGAAAGTAAAAAGAGAAAAAGAGGCAAAAATAAAGTTAGAAGATTATGAAAAAGCAGCAAAACTTAAAAAAATTGAAGAGGATTTAAAGAAAAGATTAGAAGAAGAAAAAAAGAAGAAAGAAATAGAAAAAGGCTCTCCTGTTCCAGTAATAACAGGTGAAGATGTTAAAGAAGTTTTATCTGAATGGACAGGTATACCCACTTCAAAAATTGCAAGTGAAGAGATGAAAAAATTGAAAGAAATGGAAACTCATCTTCATAAAAGAATTGTTGGTCAGGAAGAGGCAATAAAGGCAGTATCAGAAGCAATTAGAAGGGCAAGAGCAGGACTTAAAGAGCCAAATAAACCAATTGGTTCATTTTTATTTCTTGGACCAACTGGAGTTGGTAAAACTGAACTTGCAAAAACTCTTGCAGAATTTCTTTTTGGAGATGAAAATAAAGTTATAAGGTTTGATATGAGTGAATATATGGAAAAACATACAGTTTCAAGATTCATTGGAGCACCTCCTGGATATGTGGGTTATGAAGAGGGAGGTCAACTTACAGAAGCAGTAAGAAGAAGACCATATTCTGTTATTCTTCTTGATGAGATTGAAAAAGCACATCCAGATATTTTTAATATTCTCCTTCAGATTCTTGATGATGGAAGATTAACAGATTCAAAAGGAAGAGTTGTTGATTTTAAAAATACAATAATAATTATGACATCAAATCTGGGAAGTGAAATTTTACAAAAAGTAGACCCAGATGATAAGGAAGGTTTTGAAAAGGCAAAAAATGAAATTATTGAACTATTAAAATACAAATTCAGACCAGAATTTTTAAATAGAATTGATGAGATTATAGTTTTCCATAAGTTGACAAAAAATCAAATTAAAGATATAGTTAATCTGTTAATTGAAAGAGTTAGAAGAACTTTAAGAGGTCAGAAGATGGAACTTGAAATAAGTGATAGAGCAATAGAAAAGATTGCAGAGATTGGTTTTGACCCAATTTATGGAGCAAGACCTTTAAGAAGAACAATACAAAAAGAGATAGAGAATGCTTTAGCAAAGAGGATTCTTGATGGTGAATTTAAGGAGAATGATAAGATATTGATAGATTATGAAGATGATAAGTTTATCTTTAAAAAGGAGGTAATTAAGTGAGAGAACTTTTACTTTTAATTCAACTGATACTTTCAGTTGTTGTAATTACAAGCATTGTTTTTCAAACACCTAAAGGCTCAGGGCTTGGAGCAATATCAGGAGGTGCACACCTTTTTCATGTAACAAGAAAAAAGGATTTAATTTTAAATAGAATTGCACTTGTTGGTGCAATAGCATTTGGCGTTCTATCCTTGATTTTAACCATTTTGGGAGTATAATAATTTCTTAATGCCGGGATGGCGGAATTGGCAGACGCGTACGTTTGAGGTGCGTATGGAGAGATCCGTCCGGGTTCAAGTCCCGGTCCCGGCACCAAATTTTAAAACATAGTGAAAAATTGTGGAAAATAAAAATTTAAAAATTAAAAAGAGATCTTATATAATTTTTTATTTTCTATTAATTTTCCTTTTAATTATTTTCTGGTTAATTTCAAGAAGAAATTATCTTTTGTTTCATTCAATAATTGAATTATTTGCAATTTTAACAGCATTTTGTATATTCTTTTTATCTTATATAACTTATAAATATCTTAAAAACGAAATAATACTAAATATTGGGACAACTTATTTATTTGTTTTAATTGTTGATTCTCTACACACTCTTGCTTATAAAGGAATGGGAGTATTTAAAACTTATGATGCAAATCTTCCAACTCAATTATGGATAACTGGAAGAACTATTGAAACAATAGGATTATCTTTGATAGTTTTTTTAAAAGAGAAACTAAATAAAATAATTTATTTTATTTCTATATTTTCTATAACTACTCTTTAAGTAATTTTTATATTTTTAAGAAAATTTCCAGAGTATTTTATAGAAGGTAAAGGTCTCACAAATTTTAAAATAGGAATGGAATATTTATTTGTAATTATTTTGGGATTAACCCTTATATATATTTTAAAGAAAAAAGATTTACCAAAAATTTTTATTAATGCATATATTTTTACAATAATCTTTACCATATTAGGCGAGTTAAGTTTTACTTTATACACAGATGTTTATGGATTCTTTAATATGTTGGGTCATTTATTGAGATTTATCTCATATTTAATTATTTTGATAGGTATAAATTCAAAATATTTAATCTACACAATTGAAGAGTTAACAGATAAAATAGAAATTGAAAAAGAAAAATATAAAATTCTTGCAGAACAAGATTTTTTAACTGGTTTATATTCAAGAAATTATTTTAATGAATGGATAGCAAGAATATCAAAAAATTCCAAAGATAATACAAAAGATGTTTTGATAATTATTGATATTGATAATTTTAAAAATATAAATGATGAGTATGGTCATCTCCATGGTGATGAAATTTTAAAGTTTGTAGCCCAAAAAATGAAAGAAACCTTTAGAGAAAGTGACCTTCTTGTTAGATTTGGTGGGGATGAATTTTTGGTAACTATTTAGAAATTATAAATAAAACAGATTTGAAATTGTTAGAAATTAAAAAAAGTAAAAAGTCGATATAATTAATTTATATGAATCAAATTAATGAATTGATATTAAAGATATTTGAAAATGCTAAAAATCATTTCTTCTTTATTTTAAAGAATGAAAAAATAATTTTAGTTAGTAAAAATATTGAAGAAATACTTGGTTTTCAAGAAAATGAAATATTGAATAAAAAAATAAAAGATTTTTTTATTGATGAAGGTGAATATTTAAAATTTATTGATTATTTAAAGCAAATTTCAAAAGATGAGTTTATGATAAGATTAAAAGCAAAAAATAACAAAGAAAAATTTTTCGATATTTTAATGGCAAATTTTCAAGAAGAAGATTCATCCTATTTTGTTATTTTAAAAGATGTTACAGAAGATAAAAGAAGAGAAAAATTAAATAAACTTTTATATAAATTGTCAAGAAAATTTTTTGAAATAAAAAACCTTCAAGAACTTTTAAAAGAAATACACATTTTACTAAAAGAATTTACTTATGCTGAAAATTTCTATATTGCATTGATAGATGAAAGTAATGATTATATCTATTTTCCATATTTTGTTGATTTAGTTGATGAGAAACCTGAACCAAGAAAAAGAAGTGGCCGAATTACTGAATATGTTTTAGAAAAAAAAGAAGGTATTTTATTAAAAAGAGAGGAAATTGAAAAATTAAGAGATGATGGAAAACTAATCTTTTATGGAACATGTCCTGAAAGTTATATTGGAGTGCCTTTAAAGGTAAAAGATAAATTTATTGGAGTTATTGTAATTCAAAGTTATGAAAAAGATATTTTATATGATGAGAACGATTTAAATTTATTAAATTTTATTGCAGAGAATGTTTCATTGATGATTGGAAGGATTTTAGATGAAGAAGTTCATCAATCATTAATAAAAAATATCAATGGTTTTGTTTATGAATTATTATTAGAGACAGGAAAATTTTTATCAATTGAAGGAAAATTTGAAGAGATAACAGGATATAAAAAAGAAGATTTTCTTGAAGGAAGGATGCGTTATTTAGATATTATTCATAAGGATGATTTTAATAAATTAAAAGAAAATTTTGATACCCTTCTTGAAGGAAAAGTTAGTTCAATTACAAATTTATATAGAATTTTCACTAAAAAAGGAGAGATTAAGTGGCTTAGTTCAAGTGCAAGAATATTATCTAAAAAGATACCTCAAACAACAATAATTCAAGGCTTTGTAACAGATTTAACAGAAAATATTAAATTAAGAGAAGAGTTATTTGAGACAGAGAAAAAATTTAAGACACTTTTTGATAATGCACCAATTGGTATTACATTAACTAATAGAGATGGAAAAATAGTTTATTGTAATCCAGAGTGGGAAAAAATAATTGGATATAAACTTGAAGAGATAGAAAAATTAACTTGGATGGATTTAACATATCAAGAAGACCTTAAAGAAGATTTAGATAATTTTAAAAAGTTGATTAATGGAGAAATTCACTCATATTCTCTTGAAAAAAGATTAATAAGAAAAGACGGAAAAGTTATTTGGATTTATTTAAAAGTTATTAGAGTTGATGATGAAAAAGGAGATTTTCAATTTGAATTTGCAATGATCGAAGATATAACAGAAAAGAAAAAACTTCAGGATGCGCTAATTGAAAGTGAAGAAAGATTTAGGTTATTTTTTGAGAAAAACCCACTTGGAGTTGCAATTGTTGATAAAGAAAATAATTACATTGTAACTAATTCAGTTTATAGAAATTTACTTGGATATTCTGAAGATGAATTAAATAATTTATCTTGGAAAGATATAACTTATCCAGAAGATTATGAAAAACAGAATGAGTTATTTAATAAATTGAAAAATAAAGAAATTGATTCATATATGATTGAAAAAAGATATATAAGAAAAGATGGCTCAATATTTTGGGGATTACTTTTTGCATCAGCAGCATTTGATAGTAAAGGTGAATTTTTATATTCTTTTGGAATTTTAAGAGATATTACTGAAGAAAAAAAATTAAGAGATGAATTAGAAGAAGCACATAACAAATTAAAGAAATCGTTTGATAATATCTTAACAATAACAACAAAAATTATTGAAAAAAAAGACCCATACATTGCTGGTCATCAATATAAAGTTTCATTAATAGCAACAAAAATTGCTGAAAAATTGAATCTTCCTAAAGAAAAAATTGAAACTATTAAAATAGCATCATATCTTCATGATATAGGAAAAATCGTCGTACCATCAGAGGTTTTAAATAAAGCAGGTAAATTAACAACAAATGAATTTCTTCTCATTCAAGAACATGCACAAGCAGGTTATGATATTTTGAAAACTTCTGAACTTTTTTATCCTATCGCAGAAATTGTTCTTGAGCATCATGAAAGATTGAATGGTTCGGGTTACCCAAGAAGATTGAAGGATGGTGAGATTATGCTTGAAGCAAAAATAATTGCTGTTAGTGATGTTTTTGAAGCAATGA
>JBAMLT010000162.1:0-6488 GCA_039793425.1 Caldisericota bacterium | reverse complement strand
CAGATACCATGAATAAACTTAAAATATAGAATAAATAATTAATATTTTAGGAAAGGATATGTTAAAGATTTCACCAGAAGTGTTGAAATGGGCTATAACTACTGCTAATTTAAAAGAAGAAGATATTATAAAAAAGTTGAATATTTCAAAAAAGAAATTAGATGAATGGTTATCAGGTAAAAAGATTCCTACTTTTAATGAACTTGAAAAATTATCTAAAATTACTAAAAGAGAAATTTCATTATTTTTTCTCGACCGCCCACCTCAAGAACCAAGGATGTTATTAGATTATCGTTTAGGAAAACATAATGAATTATCTATTAAATCTCTTGAAATTATAAGAAGAATAAAATATTTCCAAAAAGTAATTCATAATTTATATGTAGAAACGAATAAATCTATTCCCCCTAAAATAGAATATTTCAATTTAAATATATCCCCAGTAGACGTGGCATCAAAATATCGTAATATATTAAGAATTAACAAAGAAATAATTTCAGAAAAAAATTTAAAAGATGAAAAAATATTTGATTTATTAAAGAAAAAAATTGAACAATTAAATATTATTATATTAAATGTACCAATTCCTGATGAAGATGGGATAAAAGGCTTTTCATTATCAGATTTAGAGCCTTATATAATAGTAATAAATAAATCTGATGAATTTATTAAATCTAAAATCTTTACATTGTTGCATGAATTTGCTCATTTAATACTTAAACAAGGTAATGGTTTTTGCAATCCAGAAATTTTAGATTCAGGACATGAAGATATTATGAAATTAGAGAGATGGTGCAATATATTTGCGTCTCACTTCCTAATGGAAAAAATTAAAGATGAGGAGTTAATAGTCTTAAAAAATGGTAAAACAATAAATGATGTAGATGAAATTATTAAAAAGTTATCGGAAAAATTTCATTTAAGTAAATCTGCTCTTTATATAACATTATATCAAGATGGAATATTAAAAAAAGAAATTTTGAATGAATATTTTAAAAAAGAATATGTTCCTGTTGGCAAGAAATTTAAAAGAAGACCCAAAGAATATAAAAAAGTAATAGAGGAATATGGTGAAAAGACAATTAAAACAATTTTTGAGGCTAAAGATGAAGGATATATCACTACAAATGATGTGCTTACTTTATTATCTATAAAGGTCAAAGATTACGAGATGGTGAGAAGTTTTGTTAACAGCAAGGAATAAAAAAAATTATGAAAATTTATACGTATGTGATACAAGTTCGCTAGTGGAAGCGTCTATTTGGTATAAAAGAATTCCTGGATTTTGGAATTTTCTTTCTGAATTGATTGATAACCATAAATTATTTATTCCAAAAATGGTATTAATTGAAATAAAGAAAAAAGATGATTTCAGATCTAATATGCCACAAAAAATAGTGAAAGAACTTGCAGATGTGTTTTATTTTAAGATCTGCTCTTATGAATAACTTTGATTTATCGGAAGAGCCTGAAAGGAAATTAGAAATAAATCATAAAAATATCCGATTGAAAAGCCTAGGGTTCAAATAAGAAATATAATGAATAAAAATATAGTATTCCAAATTCACAAGTTTCAAAAATGGTTTTTTTGATAGTAGTATATCGCAAATTAGACATCAGTTTTATCCATCTTTTTGCATCCTATTTATAAAGAATAACAGATAAGCAGAACTTATCATAAGGTAATTTTAATCCTTTATAACAGAATCTGCCGCAAAAAATAAATACAATATCACATTAATGTAAATGTAAACATTTGAAGGTGGATACATGGCAAAAATAAATGTTACGTTAAGTTTAGACGAAAATATATACAGAAAATATCAAGAATATTGCCAGAAAAATGCAATCGCCTTGTCTAGAAGCATTGAAATATTTATGGAAAAAAAAATAAATGAAAAAAAAAGGAAGGAGTGAAGGATTATGTCAGATAGGTTAACTAAGGAACAAAGGAGTTACTGTATGTCCAGAATAAGGTCCAAAAACACTAAAGCAGAAATTATTTTACAAAAGAAACTAAGTGAACTGAATTTGGTATATGAAACCTATTCGAAAGATCTTCCTGGAACTCCAGATGTTGTTTTCAGATCTAGTAAAATAGCGATTTTTATAGATGGTGAATTTTGGCATGGGAAAAACTTTAATTTGAGAAAAGAGACTTACAGTGAATATTGGCTTAAAAAAATAACAAGGAATATCCAAAGGGATAACGAAGTAAACATGGAACTGGAGAAGATGGGTTGGAAGGTTTTAAGAATATGGGAAAAAGATTTTATGAAAAATCCTGACAAATATGTAAAAAAAATAAAAAAGATGGTGGTTTTATGAAATTTACTGCCGCTGACCTTTTTTGTGGGGCAGGAGGATTAAGCAAAGGTTTTGAAATGGCAGGCTTTGAAATATTGTTTGGAATAGACAGTTGGTCTTCTGCAATGGAATCTTTTCAACGCAACATTTCTGGAGCAAAAGCTATATTGGCCGACATAACTAAAATCGAGGACAATTTTTTTGAAGAATACAAAGGGAAAGTAGATGTTTTGATGGCAGGTCCTCCTTGCCAAGGTTTTAGCGTGATAGGGAAAAGAGATATTACGGACCCGAGAAACAGCCTTTTTGAGGAAGTAATTAGGGTGGCAAAAATAATAGAACCGAAAGTAGTTATTATAGAGAATGTTGTTGGCCTCCTGTCAATGAAGGCCCCAAATGGTAAGTTGGTTAAAAATATGATTTTGGAAAGGCTTAGGGATATAGGTTATTATACAGAAAGCAGAATTTTGTCTGCTTCAGATTATGGCGTTCCACAAAATAGAAAAAGAGTGATTTTCATAGGCTCCAAAATAGGTAAAATAGGATACCCATCACCGGTTGCCGAAAAGGTTACAGTTCGCGATGCCTTGAGCAACATTCCGGATGTCGGGGCAGAATTTTATCTCCCTCCAGAAAACAACTTCCAGAAATTTATGTCCGGAAAAACCAACAAAATTTACAATCATGAAAATTATAACCATAGTGAAATCGTTATAAAAAGGATGTCTTATGTGAAGCCCGGAGGGAATTGGAGAGACATACCTAAGGAGTTGTATAATGTAGGTGGTGAACACAGTAATAATTACAGGAGGCTTGATCCTGACAAGCCATCTATAACCATAAAACATGTGACAAAATCAATGATAATCCATCCCTGGTATAACAGGTGCCTAACTGTAAGAGAAGCCGCAAGGCTTCAGTCTTTTCCGGACGATTTTATTTTCTATGGAACTAGGTTTGACCAGCACCAGCAAATAGCAAACGCTGTACCTCCACTTTTGGGATACCATTTGGCAAGGCACATAATGCATAAATTAGGATTCGAAGAAACAGAAAATAAAAAACTAAAACAGCCTACCCTTGACTCGCTTTTTGAGATTTCGGACAAAAAGAAAGAGCACCTTCTTAATGAAAAAAAATTCACTTTTATAGATCTCTTCTCCGGTATAGGAGGTTTTAGAATAGCATTGGAAAATGCTGGTGGAACTTGCGTTTTCAGTAGCGACATCGACAAGTGGGCAAATGAAACTTATTTTATGAATTTTGGGGTTTGGCCAAAAGGGGATATTACAAAAATTGAAGCATCTGAAATTCCGGATCATGATATTCTTTGTGCGGGCTTCCCTTGCCAGCCTTTCAGCATTGCCGGCAGAAGGCTTGGCTTTTCGGATACAAGGGGTACTCTTTTTTTTGAGATAGAAAGGATTCTCAAAGCCAAAAAACCTAAGGCGTTTATTCTAGAAAATGTTAAGGGACTGGTAAACCATGATAAAGGCAATACATTCAAGACTATAAAAAATTCACTAATAAATTTAGGTTACAAAATATTCTATAAAGTTTTGAATGCAAAAGATTATGGGCTTCCACAGAACAGGGAAAGAATTTTTATTGTTGGTTTCAGAAATGACGCCGATTTTAAATTCCCGACACCTGTTCCACTCAAAAAAACAATATTGGATATTCTTGATAAAGACGTCAAAGGTTATGAAATTTCCGAAACTGCTGCAAAGCATCTGGAAAACTGCCTAAAGAGGCATAAAATGAAAGGGAATTTTCCCGTGATAGTTGCAGAGCTTAGGCCCTCTCGCTGCATTATCCGAGATGACGGAATCGCACCAACATTGACTGCAAAAATGGGAACTGGTGGTAACAATATTCCTGTTCTTGCGAATGAAAGAAGAAAACTTACGGAAAGGGAATGCTTGAGGCTTATGGGCTTTCCCGAAAACTTCAAAATAAAGAAAAACGTTATGCAGAGTTATAAGCAGATAGGCAACAGCGTTCCTGTTCCGGTTGTTGAACTTATCGCAAAAGAGGTGGTGAGAAATCTTGAATAAGGGAACAAAAGAAGGGACGGAAGAGGAAATTAAATTCGTAAAAATGCTAAATTCTGACAAAAACCATAAATTTTGGGAAGATCTGGTTCCTAATGTTTCAAATCACGAAGATTTTTATGCAATTCATGTTACAGGCAAGAAATACGGGAAAATAAACCAGGAAAAAATAAAGCCCAAGGCTGACGCATACATAGCCAAGGGACACGTGGATGAGAGTTACCTTGAAAATAAAGGATATTACCTTGATGAAAATGACGTTGCATTATTTAAACTTAAAAAATGCGATTTTACAGGCATATCTATAAAAAGAGAGGATTCCAGCAAATATCAAATCCTCAAAATTTCCCCTGACATGTTCTATAAGCTTTTCGGATCTTATGAGTTAGGGGCAGGGGCTTCCATTTTCTGCAAATTTCCTAAAGACCTGCTCAAAAACCAAAATATATTGGTCGGATGGAAAACAGACTGGTCAAAAATTGAAAAATATTTTGATGGAATAAAAGATATCGAAAAACTTAAGGACACCAACACTAGCCCTGAAAAAAGGCTAAAGATAGCTGATGAACTAAAAAAATATTCGAACAAAACAATTAAGGACAAAATTTGTAAAAATAAGGAGCTTTCCAATTTCATATTCATGGGCATAGGAAATTTTGAAGAGCCATACACTGCCCACTGGGTTTTTGAACATGGAGTCCTGAAAAAGGCTGGACCGGAACCATTTATTGTGACGACAGGATCAGGAAGAACTCATGGAGACTTTACTGTTGTGATAAAACCTAAATGATAAATTTTGCTATTTTTAAACTATATTTATCTGATGTAAGAAAATTTCAGAGAATAAAAATCAACTTTTTAAGTTTATATAGATTTTAAAACTATTTGTATTTTGGTCCTGACATGCATGCCAAGTGCAGATGTGAATATTTTCAACTTTATACAATATGGAGGGAAAAACCAATACCTTATAATACCGGATAATCTTGAAAAAACCTGCATCTATACTGATCAAATTTATCAGTATCGGGTTTTGGATTTTATTTAGCTTTAGCTAATGTAAATACCTTATTATATAGAATTTCGATTACGCATAATATCTTTCATGTCCTTTTCCATATTTGGCCATTTAACTTGGATCTCCCCACGTTTTTTTTCGGATTTTGAACCTGGACTTTGAGCTCTGTTCCATGCCTGAAACGTAAGTTTTCCAACCGGGATTACGCTCTTTGAATAATTTTTGGCTAAAAAATTCACCACGTCATCGGATGTAGCCCAATAGCCAATGTTTTCATCACCATAATATATAAAGTCTGGTCTTGGACAATCTTCAATGCCTTCACCAAGTATAAATCTTCTTATGAGGTCTTCTTTATGGCCATTAAAAAAATCTTTTATTTTTTTTATTTTATCTGGGAATTTCTCTTGTATAGTTCTGGCATTCATCCTTTTATTTACCGGTCCCGTTCCATTAGTGGTGCCATCCCCCCATATAAAAAATCTTATGCAATTTTTTAATTCATCATCAACTGAATATTTTTTGCTTAGAAAAGCTATAAAATCCTCGATCTTTTCCTGGTGGACACTATTGCCATTTCCTTCTTTAACGCTCACCATATATGTATTTCTCCCAACTTTAATTTTCAAGTCCGGTTTGCAACGTTTTTTACGTTCCGTTTCAAATTCGCAATGTATAATTTCCGAATCGGGAGGCTTGCTTTTAAGGCAAAATTCTATGAATCTTTTCAAGTTATTGTTAAGCGAATGGTAGTTTTTGCCATTAATTGCTTTACAAATTATCTCCTCATTTTCAAACCCAGATTTGCTCATGATTATCACCTCAATATATCATGAATTCCGGTTATAAAAGAATGTTCACATTTAAAAAAATTAATTGTTTATTTTAAGCATGGTGTGATGAAATGTTAAGAGGAGAAAATCCTTAAAACGTTTTGTCATCTTTTGTTTTGAGATTATAGGAGGTAAGAAGATGAATTATGTGGGATTGGATATACATACTAAAAACATTGTATACAGTGTTATCAGAGGATGGGACTGTTATAATGAGGGGTAAGGTGTCATGAAAAAGGTTCTTTTGACAGATGATTAATATCAATACCATTTATT
>JBAMLT010000161.1:0-6597 GCA_039793425.1 Caldisericota bacterium | reverse complement strand
TGAGAAAAGGCGGAAAAATCCACAATGAGGGTAAAAGCCTCGAATAGATGTTTCTCCAATTAAAAAAATATATAAGGCATTAATCAATTAATGCCATTGGTGATCTCTTAACATAGTTGTTTACAAATGAAAAAAGAAGTTAAAATAAATTTAATCAAATATATATAAACTTATTGAATAATTTCTAGAAATACATCCCTCTCTGATATATTTTGAGGAAGTACAATCATAACATTTTGAACATTTATTAGGATCAACATCTATTTTTCCATGGGTCAATTTTAAAGCATCCTTAGAACATAATGGTATACAAGCTCCACAACCTATACAATTAACAGACTTTTCCTTTAAAATTTTTTTTACCTTTTGGGGTGTGTATTCATCTATAATTTTTTCTAAAGATATATCTACATTAATTAAATCATTTGTCTTTATCATTATTTTTCTTTGTGGAAATTTGAATGTTCTCCATCCATTTTTAACAAAACTGTCTGGATCAGGGATTTGCATATTTATTGCAAATAATCTTAGAAATTCCTCATATTTTTTCCATTCATCAGGCTCTAGTTTTGCCATTTTTTCTAATTCATTCGGTGTTTTATAAGGACAAAAAATACATCCATTCCTATTAAGACCTTGTGCATATTCTTCTGATACAGGTAGAGAATATTTTTCTATATAATTCCAAACTTCCTCTTCAGTCCAATCAATTATTGGATTAACTTCTGTTACAAAAGGTATCATAGGATTTTTTCCATAAATTGAGTATTTATTTCTAGCTTTACTTTCTGTTTTTCTTAAACCGGTTATGTAATATTTTATATTTTTTTCCTTAGCAAACATATTAAGTTGATAATATTTTAATGTTGGACAACACCACCTATTATTGGTAGAAGGTGGGCCAAGTAAAGGAAGTAATTCCCAAAATGTTTTTATTGGTTTTAATATATAAATATTAATGTTTAAAATAGAGGAGATATTTTTGACATAATCTATCAATCCTTTTGGTTCAATAGTTGTATCAGAAAATACTGCTGTTTTAATCCCTGCTCGCACAGATAGATGTAAACTCACCAATGAATCTTTTCCTCCAGAAAAACTGACAGCAGTATGTTTTTTTTCTATTGAATTTAAAAGATATAAAGCTTCAATTTCTTTTTTTTCTAACATCAAGACTAAAATAATCTAAATTTATTTAAAATTATTCCTTGATTCAAGGATGAAAAAGTTTTTATTATAGTAAATTATAACATATGATTGATAACATATGAAATGTATAAAATGTTATAAGAATATTTCTAATAAAAATATAAAGAACAACTTGATATGTCAAGATTGTATTAACCATGGTTTATTTATAGAAAAGCTTTTTGAAGAAGCAAAAAATATATTTAATAAAAATGATAATACATTAATAGAAAAATCAGATATATATTCATTACTTTTGAATATATTTTTTATAATTCAAGATAATCCTAAAATTGCGGTATACAAAAATATTATAAATTTTTTAATTGCAAGTTATTCGGAAGAAATAGATAAAAGAATTGATAAGGATATCCTGTGGAGCAGAATAAAATCAACTAGAAACATAAATAAATTATTAGTAAGAATGCAAGAAATAGGTGTAATACAATTGGAAATTAACAATTTGACAACTTATATTTTGTCAGGACCAGTAATGAGGAATTTTATTAACAAAATCTATTTATCCTATAAAACTCAAGAACAAAGTATTTTAAGAACCTCTGCTGTTCTTACTATGTATGTCATTTTATATGAATTAGTAGTTTATTCACATGATATTACTAAAGAAGATATTTTCAAAGATTTTGAAAGTCATCCACCTAGAGTGGTATGGGTAACAACACAATTTCTTTTAAATGAATTACCATCTAAAAAGAAGAGGGAATTTACTGAGGAGGAAATTTTAAAGTTTATGAGTAAAAGAATGCTATCCCCAAGAAGTATCCAATTTATTATAAGTAGTTTAAAAGCAACAAATCCTGATACTATACAAAAATTTATTGAAAATATCGAACATTATGGTAATGACTATAAGTTTATAATAGATAACAAAATTTTTAATTATATTGAAATGATATATAGCTCAAGGATGAGAGAGCATGAGTGAATTAAAAATTGAAGATATTAAAGATATACAATTAGTTGGATATCAGCTGGATTTAGAAAATAAAATTTTTAATGCTATTAATTTTTTGTTTTCCAATACTTTGGGATATATTCCATTTAAAGGATTTTTACTCTATGGCCCTCCAGGGAATGGAAAGACAGAAATAATAAAGCAGGCAAGCAAAAAAATTGCGGAAGCACATAATGCAAAAATTATGTTTATAGATGGTTCTGATATTGCATCACCTAAATGGGGAGATGCTGAGAAAACTCTTAAAAATATATTTGAAATAAATGATAAAGAAAAAAGAATATTAATTTTCGATGACATAGAAAGTCTTTTAATTGCAAGAAGTTCTGAGCTTGCTAAAGAATGGCATTATTCCATTAATTCAGTACTTTTTCATAGTTTAGATATGTTGGATCCTTCCAAAATGATAGTTCTAGCCACAACAAATAGAATAGATTTAGTAGACCAAGCCTTATTATCAAGATTATATACAATAGAAGTGCCATTACCTAAACCTGAAGAAATATCAATAATTATAAAAAATTATATAGAATTATGGAATTTACCAAGTGATATGTTTAATCTTATTTGGAATGAAGTAAAAGCAAATCTAACAAAAAATAATTTAGACATTAGAAGAGCCTTGCAAATAGCATCAGAAAAATATTTTGATTATCTAATGTCTATGAGGTGATTAAATGAAAGATAAAGTAGATGGGGTACTGATAGTTTCGATATATTTTCCTAGTTTTAAAGGGAATTTTCCAAATGATTGTAGAAGGTTCCTTGCACAAACTCTACCTAGATATTTGAAAGATTACACAGATAAAATCGAACCATTAAATTATTCTTTGATTAGATACATCCCAATGGATGCCGTTTTAAAAGAAAATAAAAATAATAAAGAAGAAAAAAAACTAAGAATTAGTGGAAAAGCAGCTGGCGGTCAATATACATATATTATTAAAGGTGCAACTCCAGAATTTTTCAGAAAATTATTTGATTTTCTTGAAGAAAGAAAAAATAGAAAAATAGATGAATTTTTAGGTAATTATAATGTAATATTGGGAAATTTTATTAGTAGAGGTGATTTAGATGAATATTGAGGATGAAATAAATTTATTACTAGAAAAAGTCAATAAAAAACAGATTTCTGTTAACAATTTTGAAAAAGAATTGACAGAAATAATTAAAAGGTATTTGAAGGAGGTGGATGAAATTGACTGAAAAATATTTATTAAAGATAAGAAATATTGGAGGTATTAAAGGATCAAAAAATTTTGAATTAAAAATGAATCATTTAAATGTTTTATTGGGACAAAATTCAAAAGGTAAAAGTAGTGTAGCTAAAGCTTTAATGTTAGTAAATGGGATGGATCAAGAAATTATTAAAGGCTTAAATCAAATTAAAGTTCAAGAAGCGAATAATCTTGGTTTAGTTCTTGAAAAAGGAAACTTAAGAGCTGGAATAATTCATGCTGAAGCTGATTTTGCAGAAGTAGAATTGAAAAATGAAAAAATACTAAAACAAATTAAATTGAAAAAAAATGGAGAAATAGAAATATATAATATAGATAACACCAATTTTTTAATAACTTCTGTTTTAACTCCTAGTTCATGGATTTTTAAAGCAGTTAGTAATCCTAGTGATATAAAAAATGAATCAATTTTTTCTTATTATATTTCTAAACTTAATACAAATATAGAATTATTAAAAGGAATAGAAGATATTTTTAACAAGAATTTATCTGTTTTAAATCAAAAACTAATTGAATTTAAAAAACAAAAATCAACTATTCCAACAATTAAAAAAGAGCTTGAAACCCTTGAAAAAGAGATAAAAAAACTTAAAGAAGAAAGAGATAATTATATCAAAAGCCTTGAAACAAATAAAAATAATACACTAAAAAAACAGATAGAAGATTTAAAAAATAAACTAAAAAATAAAACTGATGAAAGGGAGGAAAAGTTAAAATACATACAAATCCTTCGAAAAAATATTGAAAAACTAAAAACTGAAATATATAATAACAAAGAAAATATTAATAAATTAGAGAAACAAAGAGAAAATTTGATTAATAGGAAAAAAGAATTACAAAAACAAATTTTGTCTTTCAACAGAGAAGAAATAAATTCAAAAATAGAAGAATTGAATAAAAAACGTTACGAATTGCAAGGATTGACAAATATTTTCTACTCTGTTTTAGATGTCCTTAAAAATGAAAATGATGTTTTATGTCCAGTTTGTGGAATAGGTCATATAAATTCGGAAATAACTTCAAAAAATCTTCAAAATTTAAAAAACCAAATAGAAAATATAGAAATGCAAATTAGAGAGTTAACAAATAAAAAATTAGATATAGAAATAAAAGAAAAAGAGGAAAAAAATATAGATAAACAAATTGAGGATATCAATAGGGAAATTAACAACAGTATAGGAACCATTAATTCATTGGAACTAGAATTAAATAGTAGGGAAATCGATTTAAAAAATGAAGAAGAAAAATTAAATGAATTAAATGATGATATTTTTAAACTTGAGAATATTCTTAAAGAAAATAATCCGGAAATAATTAATAAAATAAACGAGCTAAGCTATAAAATTGAGATAAAATCAAAGGAATATATGGAAAAAGATTCTAAACTTAAGCTTTCTGGATTTGTAGAATATGAAAATATAAGAATGGATTTGGATATTGCAATTAAAAAATTTGAACATTTAATTGATTTAATTCAAAAAAGTAAGAAAAAAATTGAGAATATCCGTGAGGAAGCTAAAAAGAAAATTATTGATGATTTTAATTCGTTAATTTCTAGAATTTTATCTGAGACGAAACTAAGTGAATTTAAAAAAATTTATTTTGATGGAAATTATGTATTAAATGTTCAGTATATAGGTTTAAATAATCAAATTAAAACTATGCAACCTTATGCCTTATCAGAATCGGAGAGAGTTTTAGTTTCATTAATATTTTTATTGGTATTGAATAAAACTTTTGCTAACAATAAGTCTATTATAATTATAGATAATATTTATGAATATTTAGATAAACTTAGGGAGAATGAAGTTTTTCAATTTCTTGAAAATTATGCTCAATCAGAAGGAGTTACTATATTGATTACAAAAACTGACAATACAGATGATCTTATTATAACAAATTGGGAAAAGAGGTGATAATAAATTATGGATTTAAATGATGAATATAATGAATATGATCCATTGAAACCACAAAATTTATTGAAATTATCTTTATATCAAATGGATATTATATCTGAAGTAATTAAAAATTTGGACAATGAAAAAGAAAATTATGTTTGGATATATGATTTAAGTGAAATCATAAATAAAGTCTTTGAATCATATTATATATTTCAAATTTACAAGATTCTTTTAAATGAAATACTACTGGATTGGATTTTTTTTGATGATGAGGATGATGGGGTAATATATTCAAGAGATGGAATACCTGTTGATGAATTAATTTCGTTAATGGGTTATCCTGAGAAAAAAAAGGTTTTGGAAGATTTAACTAAAATAGATGTCATTGATATTAAAAATGACAGGATTTTTCCAGGAAATATAATAAAAAGATTAATTGAAATTAAAAAAGTATTTAAAGATGAATTTTCAAACCAAAATTGGAAAAAAAATTTTAATTTGGCATTAACATTTGTTATCATTAATATTTCAAAAGAATATATAATAAATTCTCAAGATAAAAAGAATAGAGTACCACAGGTTATAATAGCATCATTTAATATTCTATCATATGTTATTTATGAATATTTTAATATAAAAAATTACAAAAGTTCAGAAGCTGAAAATTTATATAAAATATCATATTTTATTGTAGAAAAAATATTTAGACAATCTGCAATCAATAGGAGAAGAATATATCGTTATGTAGGATTTTTATTAGGCACTTTTGATGGGGAAGCAAAAATTTTTGAAGATGTTGATTCTGAGAAAAATGAATTAATTTTAAATTCAAAACTTAATAGATACATAGAGTTTATGATAGAAAGAATAAGAATAAAAATTAGAGAACAAGAAAGAACCTAAATTTTATGATATATTTTTATATTATGTATAATATCTATATTTTCCATCAGTTCCCTTACCCTCAGCAATGAATAACCTAATCTCCCGGATTTTTAGTAACAATATTAATTGAATCCTCATCAAAATTTCTTGGATATGGTATTTTGATAAAAAGCTTTATCAATAACATTGTTATTATTATTAACAATGTCCTATATAATCCACCAGAAAATTAAAGGAAAATTGTATGCATATGAGGTTACTGGCATATGGGATCCCAATAAGAAGAATTCAAAGCAGAAGAGAAAATATCTTGGTAGGGTTGATCCTGAAACAGGGGAAATAATAAAGAAAAGAGAATCTCCGAGGCCAATGTTTGCATATGATTATGGTGATGTAAGGATAGCTGAAA
>JBAMLT010000160.1:0-43693 GCA_039793425.1 Caldisericota bacterium | reverse complement strand
ACTCCTTTTCCACCAGGTAGTGCTGACAAAACTTTAACTCTATTTTCTTTAAATAGTTTTAATTCATCGATGTACAAAACCTTATCAATTGCAAGATTTAAAGAAACTATCAGAATCATATTTTTATTAACCTACTTTCATGTGGATTTAATAATAAATCTTCTTTTTTTATTCTCTTATCAGATAAATTAACAAACAATTTATAACTTTTATCATCAATATAGAAATCGTATATAAAAAGTTCATCTAAAAAATGAAAATTTATTAGTTTTATATTTTTAAACTCTTTTAACTTTAAAAGAAAAGAAAAGTCATCAGTTGATAAATTATAAAGTGGATCTGAGAAAAAAATCACATTTGACAAAAGATAATCAGTTAAAATTATTGTCTCTTTTTCATATTTATTTAATCTCTTTGGTTTAAGAAATATAACATCTGGATCAAAAAGAAATCTTTGAGGAGTTGAAAAGTTTCTTAATAAGGTGTTTCTTAAAGAATTATATGCCTCAACTCTTCCTGGAAAACTAATCAGTCTTAAAAAATAATTTTTCCATCCATCCATTGTGTCAGGACCAATTCTTAAAATATCAAATAAATCTTCCTTCAATATAAAAGGAGAACCACAGCCCAGTATAATTTCATTTTTTAATAACTCTCTTAAACATTTAAAAAAATTGATAAATTTTTCATATCTTGAATCTGAATCTATATTTATAAACCCCCCAAATAAAAAGTCAAGTTTAAACAGTTTAAATCCGATTTTCTTTAATCTATCAATACTACTAAAGATAATATCCACAACTTCATCTTTCCCAATATCAAGTGGATAAAAATATCCGCTCCACAGGGGATTATAACCACATGGAAAAATTTTATTTCTTTTATTTTTTAGAATAAGATCTTTTTTATTTAAAAATAAGGTTGAATTCTTCTCAACTATAAAAGGAGCAAGCCAAATACCAGGAGATATTCCTTCTTCATTTAATTTTTCACATATTTTTTCAAGAAATCCTTTAAATTTATGATTTTCAACCCAATCTCCAATATTTTTTTGCCAACCATCATCAATTTGAAAAAAATCTAATTTAATTGGGATATTTTTTACATATTCAATATTTTTTAAAATTTCTTCTCCTGTTATTTTTCTGTAATAATGATACCAAGATGTCCATCCAAAAATTTTTTTACTGAAATCATTACTTATAACTGGATTTTCTTTTTCAAAAATTTCGATTTCAAAATTTAAAGGTCTGTCTATATTCTTATTGATTTCAAAAACTATATCTATTTTGTTTTTCTTTATTATGAAATAATTTAAAAAATCATAATTTTTAGGATAAAAAAACAGATATTTTTCTTTACCTTTAAAATATGTAAAAATATAACTTATATTTGGATATGGGTTTGATGGATCAAGATAGTCATATTTTAAAACTGGAAGAAGTGGAGAACTTTCTTTAATTTCATTTTTGAAAAAATGAGACGGAGACCATGATTGAAAACCATTTCTAAAAATTGAAAATTCCTTTGGACTTAAAATTTCATATTGAATAGTTATTTTCTTTAAATAAAGAGTATCTTTTGGTTTAAAATAAAGGTTAAAATCTTTTTTTATATGATATTCAAAAATATCTAAAATTTTTTCTTTTTCATAAAATTTATATGTTTCTTTATCTTTAAATTCAAAAATTATATTCTTAAACTTTAATTGAAATTCATTCATTTTTTTGCATCACTTCTCTTACTTTTTCCATTTTTTCTCTTATTTTTTCAACATCTCTATTTATGAAAATAGCAACAACAAAAAAAAGAATCCCACATGGAATCCAGAACAATGAAGACACCTTTAATGCAAAATCAAGATCTTTAACTGAAGAAATTAAACCACCGATAAATGGACCGAAACCAGCTCCAATTGAATCAGTTAAATTAAAAATGGAGGAGATTGCTCCTCTTTGTTCAGGAAGATTAACATTCATAAGCATTGCTTTTACATTTGGTCCAGCAAATGAAATAAAGAAGGCACCAATAAATCCAAATATGCTTGGAGGTAAAATATCAATAAATGTTGGATTTACCTTTCCTGGCCAAAATAGAGTTATTAGAATTGGCACAACTCCAATGAATTGAGAAAGACCACATAGGATTGGGAGATAACTTCTCTTTTTTAAATATAATTTATTTCCAAGATAACCTCCAACAAATTTACCCAGAACTGTCCCAATACCAAGAATTATTAAAAGAACAGTACCCAACTGTATTGGATAATTTTTATGTCTATAATAAAATGTTATTAAATAAAAAGGTATTATTCCCCATGCAACTGTACCAGGAATACCTTGAATAAACAACCATATATTTGTTGGAATTTTAATTAGTTGTATATAATCTTTCAGTTTTATTTTACTTTCATAAACTTTTCCAGAAATAACAAGTTCTCTTATCTCCTGCTCACCTGCACCTCTTTCAGGTTCTCTTCCCCATATAAGCAAACCAAGAACAAATAAAAAATCAGGTACAGAGACAATTATAAATGGCAATCTCCATCCATATATAGGAGCAAGAAAACCAGCAATCACCATACCAAAAAGAATTCCAATAGCAATAATTGCATCATACCATGCTTGCGCTCTTGCTCTCTGTTTTTCTGTGAATAGATCTCCAATAATAGAAAAAACAATTGGCACAGTTCCACCTATTCCTATTCCTGTTAAAACCCTTAATATAAGTAGTTGATGATAATTTTGAGCAAATGCTGTAAGAAAACATGGTATCTCTCCTAAAAAAATTGCTATTATTAAAAGCCATTTTCTTGAAAATTTATCAGTTAAATATCCCCAAAGAAGAGTAACAACAGCAGCAACAAGAGTAAAGGCTGAACCAACAACTCCTATTTCTTTATCTCCAATTTTGAATTCATTCTCGATAAATTGGATACTTGGAGACATTACATTCTGATCTGCATTTAAAATTATTCCTGTAAAAAAGAGAAGAACAAACAAAAAAAGAACGCCTTTCTTGAAACTATAAACCTCATCAAGTCCAATTAATTTAAAAAATTTCATAAATTTTACCTCCTTTTTAAAACTATTTTTTTACTTCTTTCAAAAATAAAATTGTTGCCTTCTTTATTTTTAAGGTTTCCTTCTATAATTTCTTCAACTTCAAATGGTAAATGAACATGAATTTCTTTGAGTTTTTCATCAAACTCAGTTAAAAATTCTATATTTATTAAATTATTTTTTGAAAAAACTTCAAATGATATACTTCCAAAATATGTAACTCCATTATTAAATAAAATTTTACTTCCATCATTAAACCAATCTTTTCTTGTTCCAGAAAGAATAACAATTCCATTTTCTTTTTCAAAAAGAAGGGAGTTTCTTATAAAATGTAATAATTCTGCAATCAGCCATCCATGATGTCCATCTCCTTCACAACCACCAAGGGATTTTGGATTAATTGCTTCTGGTCCAGTATAGGTTTCTGTTAATAGTGAAACTACACTATCAAAAAGTTTATTTGCTCTCTCTTCTTCATTTAAAAAAAGGAGCGAACTTGCAATTTCTAATGTAAGATAAAGGTTTATTCCTGAATGAGTGATGTTTTGATAAAAACAATTATTTACAAAAAATCTCTTTTTTAATTCTTCATAACTATTTAAAATTTCCTCTTTAGTTAAAATATCAAGATTAAGTGGAAAAATTGAGGTAAATGTTGCAATAATTGAAGCATCTATATTTCTACCAAATGCACCAACACAAATTTTTTTATGTATTCTTTCTTGATCTTTATTTATTGCTTTTCTAATATCTTCTTTAAAGTCATAATAATATTTTAAAAAAGTATCACTATCAGTTTTATTATTTATTTCACCAGCAAGATATGATGCATCAAGCAGTCCTTTCAAACCAAAATAATCATCATAATAATAAAGATCATTAGGACCAAAATGCTCAGCACTAAAACTTGAAGGAAGCAATCCATTACTCTCAGAGTATTTTTTTCTTTTTTTCTCTATCCACTCTGCACCCTTTTTTACATATGGATAAAACTCTTTTATAAATTCTTTATCTTTTGTAAATCTATAATATTCTGCAATAGTAAATATTGCCTGTCCATTTGAATCCCACTCTCCAGCCTGAGAAATAAAATAACCATCGCTTTTCATTTTTTTCTTGAAATATTCAATTATCTTTCTACTTCTTCTTAAATCTCCCACCTTCATCAAAGCAGGTATCATGTATGAACTATCTCTGAACCAGAATTTTTTATAAGTTAATGGGCCTGGAGTTATATATTCTGAATTTATTAAACTTTTAAGATATATTTTATTTGAATTAAATATTCTATTTATCTTTTCATCAGGAACTTCTATATTTAATTCATTTTCTCTTTCTTTCATCATAAAAGATGTTTTATTTTCTACTGATTTACTAAAATCTAAATCTAAAGAAAAATCTTTTTCCTGAGGTAAGAACACTTCAAAATCTTTATTTTCATTTTCTTTTAAATTAACCTCATAAAAAATTCCACCCGTTAATAAGCCATATTTTGAATTTACTTTATTTTCTTTAATAATCTTAAAATTAGTAATATCAGATTCATCTTCAAACAAAATAAATTTATATTCTTTAGTTATTGGTATGAGGAAAGGAAATGAGTTAATAAAAATTTTATTATTTTCAATTTCAATTTTTTCTATTGGAATGAATGATTCAGGATTAAAAGGTCTTACAAGAAAGAAAATTCTAAATAAGTTTGATTTTTTTGCTTTAAAATTATATTTTAAAAAAATTCCCTTTGAGGTTTCAGAAGAAAATGTTTCCAAATCATATTCAAAATCCAAATTATTATAAAAAGTGTGAACAATTCCCGTTAATGGATCTACTGATTGTTCAACCTTATTTCTTGAAGGAAAAAAATATTTATTATCATATTCAACAAAAATATCAATGGAAGGGAAATTTTCTTTTGGAGAAATCATACCCCTTAGATCAACTACACCTTTTTCGTCTGATTCAATTGAACCTAGTATTGTCCAGTTTCGATATGTTGTATTAATTGCGAAAATATTTGCACCTCTTGGAATGAAAACATCACTATTAGGATTTAATTGTTCTTCTATCCAAAATGGATAAATCCAGTTTGAATTAATTTCAAAAACCCTTGAAGTAAGTAATCCTTTAAGTAGAACTTCAAGATTTAGAGGAATTAGCTCCTTTGGAAAAGTTACTTCACTTTTTTTACCCATATTTAAAATTGATTCAAGAAATGGTTTTAAATTTTCTAATTTTAATAGTTTAATCAAAAATTTTAAACTTAAATTCATAATTCTTCTCCCTTAATTTTCTTGATACCATATATTCCAGCACCTATTGAAGTAGCCTCAACACCTAAACTCGCTTTCACAATTTTAACACTTTCAAAGGGTATTTTAAGTGAATATAACATAGCAAAGTCAATAATTCTATTGAAAAAATAACCAAGACCATAAGTTAATCCACCACCAATTATTATTTTATCAGGATTAAAAATATTGATAAGATAAGAAACAACAAGACCAACATATTGTAGTGAATTTAAAACAGCCTCTACACACAATTCATCATTTTCAAATGCAAGATCCATAATAATCACTGTATCTATTTTTTCTATATCATTCTGAACTCTATCCAAAATTTTTGTTTTTCTGCCCATCTTTATTCCCTGAATAACATAATCTCTTATACTCCCGCCAGAGGAAATTTTTTCAAAGCAACCTCTTTTACCACAACCGCAAAATATTCCTTCTTTATCAAGTGTTATATGACCAATCTCACCAGCAAGATTATTCATTCCTCTAATCAATTTATTGTTATAAACTATCGCACTACCAATTCCTGTACCTAAAGTTAAAAATATGAATAAAGTAGAATTTACTCCTTCACCAAAAAATAATTCCCCAATTGCCCCCATTTTTACATCATTATCGATAAATGTTTCAATCTTTATGTTTTCTTCAACTATTTTTTTAAGAGGGTAATTTACCAAAAAATTTATATTTGGTGATTTTATAACAATGCCTTTTTCATAATCAACAAAACCAGCACAACCTATTCCTATTGACTTTATATTAAAACCTTCTTTTATAGAATTTATCATTTTAATAATATCTTCTATTATTCTTTCTCCTTCATCGGTTTCTCCTGTTTTTACAAAACCTTTTTTATAAACTCTCCCTTCATCGTCGATCAAATTGAATAAAATCTTTGTTCCACCTATATCAATTCCTATTCCATAATCACTCATTTTTCATCATCTCCTTTAATTTTTTAATTATTTCAACATCTTTTGGATTGAAACCTCTTATGAACGAAAATTTTATTGATATTAAATCAATTTTATGTATTAAAGAAAAGATTCTTGCAAGAATTGAAGGATTAAAAACAGGATACATCTCTTTAACTTTAAATTCATAACTTTTCAATAGATCTTTTGTAATATCAAACCTCTTTTTTATTTTTTCATCTTCAAAATGATCTCTTATTAAAATTATATATAGAATATCTTTCAAATTTTTATCCATAAACCCGACTATTTCGTCGTGATGAAGATTTGGAATTATATTTGAATGTGCAATAATTTTTCCGTTTTCATTCAGTTGTCTTCTGAATCTTTCAGAGACACAATCTGAAAAGGTATATGAACCATAAATTAATGGTATTCTATTGATCATATCATTAACAATTTCATCTATTTCTTTATCTTGTTTATTTCTTATTTCTCTGATAACTTTAATTACTTCATCTATATCTTCCAAGAAATTCAGATTTAATAATTTACCCAATGTCAAAATTATTGAGAAAAATATTATATGGAGGGCTTGTCTTGCTTCATAACCTTTTTTCAATTTTATATATGGTATTTTTTTATCTTCTGAGATTTTTTCCAATTTACCATTTGATGAAAAAATTATTGTTTTTTCTGTTTTCTTTAAAGTTCTTTCAAATGAAGAAATCGTCTCTTCAGTATCTCCTGAATAAGAACAAACTATGATAAGAGTATCATCATCAATAAATTCTGGGATTTCATAACCTTGATGAATAAAATATGGATATGGTGATTTATCAAATAAGTATGTGGAAATAATATCAAAAGCCGCTCTTGAACCACCTCCAGTTCCAAGAAAAACTATCTTATTGAATTTAAATTCAGGAATTTTATACTTTTTTATATTATTTTTTATCTCTTCAATATCATCTGGAACATTATAAATTGAATTAAGCATCATTTCATAATCATTCATATTTCCTCCGTTTTATAAATTAATAGTATCAACATTTGTGTGAATATGTAATGGTGTTAAAACTTTAACTGCTTCAGCAAAATTTTTTTCTATTTTTTTACCATATTCACCATTTTTATAAATAAGATAGAGTTTCAATTTCATAAAATCTTCTTCGTTAAATTGTGATTTATGCTTTTTTATGGCTTCAATCTTAAAATCAAAAGTATCTGAAATATCGATAAAGTTATTTGGATATTGAGTAATATAATAAACAATTGCTTTTACATAATGAGGAGGATAATTCTTATAAAATAGTGGCATTGGAGAGAAAAAGAAAGCCTCGCTTGCTGCCTCACCGGTTATCTTATGATCTGGATGAATTTCATATGTTAAGAATGGATCGACTGTAAAAACACAATCTGGTTTTAGTTCTCTAATCAATTTTATGAATTTTTCTACAAGAATAGTTTTATCAGGTAAATTGTAATCTTGAAAATCTAAAAAAATTGTTTCTTTAACTCCGAGAATAAAAGATGAATTTAATCTTTCTTCTTTCCTTTTTTCTTTTAAAATATATTCATTTTCAAGTGGATTATATGTACCTTTACTTCCATCTGTAACTGTAACTAATATTACATCTTTTTTCATATTCGAGAGTTTTTTTATAATTCCACCTATAAAAATATCAGCATCATCAGGATGTGGCTCAAAAATCAAAAATCTATCAAAAATAAAAATATCAGGAATTTTTAAAATCTCCTCTATTTCCATAAAAACCTCCTATTATTTATCTTATAAAAATTTTATCTTTTTAAAAACTAAAGTTCAATAAATATATAATAATTGAATCAAAAATATTCTATAATTTAATTATGAGAAATAAAGAGGTAGCAGAAAAACTTTATGAACTTGCATCATATCTTGAGATACTTGGAGAGATGAGATTCAAAATAAATGCTTATATTGAAGCTGCAAGAAGGATAGAAAATTTATCTCTTCCTATTGAAAACCTTGCAAAAGAGGGTAAATTAACTGAAATTAAAGGAATAGGTGAAGGAATCGCAAAAAAAATAGTTCAATATCTTGAAACTGGAAAAATTGATAAACTTGAGGAAGTAAAAAAACAAATACCTGAAACATTAATTGAACTTTTAAATGTTCCTGGGGTTGGACCAAGAGGTGCATTTACTTTATATAAGAAACTCGGAATTAAAAATATTGAAGATTTGAAAAAGGCAGCGATAGAAGGAAAAATAAGAGAATTAGACGGGTTTGGGCCAAAAAAAGAGGAGAATATTCTTAAGGCTCTTCAGGATGCAAAAAAGAAGGATGTTAGAAGAATTAATCTTGGAATTGCATTACCAATCGCAGAATTTGTAAAAGAAAATTTATTAAAAGGTGCACCTGTTGATAAAATTGAGATCTGTGGAAGTATTAGAAGAATGAAAGAAACTATTGGCGATATTGATATTCTTGTAACAAGCAATAATTCAAATCAGGTGATGGATTTTTTTACAAAAATGGAGATTGTAAAAGAGGTAATTAACAAAGGCGATACAAAATCAACAATAATTACACCTGAAGGTATTCAAATTGATGTTAGAGTTGTTGAACCAGTATCTTTTGGTGCTGCTGTTCAATATTTTACAGGTTCAAAACAGCATAATGTCAAGATAAGAGAACTTGCAATTAAAAAAGGATTAAAAGTAAATGAATATGGAGTATTTAAAATCGATGAAGATATAAGAGTTTGTGGAGAAAAAGAGGAAGAAGTATATTCTATTTTAGGATTGCCATTCATTCCTCCTGAAATGAGAGAAGATAGAGGAGAAATAGAACTTGGTCTCGAGAATAAATTACCCCAAGTTGTTGATAATAAAGATATAAAAGGAGATACTCATGTACATACAAAATACTCGGATGGAGAAAATACAATTTATGAAATGGCAAAAAAATGTATTGATTTAGGATATGAATATTTAGTTATCGCTGATCATGCAAAAGCGCTTGGTGTTGCTTCAGGGTTATCTATAGAAGATTATAAAAAACAAAAGAAAGAAATAGATAAAATAAATGAAGAATTTGGAGATAAATTCAGAATATTTTTTGGTTGTGAATTAAATATTTTATCTGATGGAAATGTTGATTTTGAGATTCAGGAACTTTCTATTTTTGATATATGTCTTGCTGGAATTCATACTGGATTTAATCAAGACAAGAAAAAAATAACTGAAAGAATAAAAAAGGCAATGAATATTAAAAAAATAAAAATCATAACACATCCAACAGGAAGACTTATCGGTTCAAGAGATGAATATGAAGTAGATCTTGATGAGATATTCAAAGAAGCAAAAAACAATGGGAAAATTTTAGAAATAAATGCGAACCCAGAAAGATTGGACCTAAATGATTTAAATGCTATGCATGGTAAAGAACTTTATGGATTAAAATTTGCAATTGGAACTGATGCACATTCAATTTATGGTCTTTCTGATATGAGATATGGAATTGGAGTTTGTCGAAGAGGCTGGTTAACAAAAAATGATATTATTAATACTCTTTCTTTGAAAGAGTTTGAAAAATTTATAAAAAGTTAAATTATTCTCTTTGGGCAATAAAAGAGGATAAAAATATTAATAGCATACCAAAATAGTTTATTAAAGAGTAAACTGTTCCAATCAGTATAAATTCTAAAATATTTGCAAATATTGGTTCTGTTGCAAAAATAAATGCAGTTTTAATTGTATTTTTCTTATTTTGATATCTTATCTGAATATAAAATGGAATTAAAGTTGCAAAAATTGCAACAATAAGTGCTCCCCAAAAAGAATTTTTAGGAATTGGAAGAATCTCTTTTTTTGTTATCAAAACTGAAATTGAAGATAAGATAAAAACTGTCCAAATTTGAGCAAAAAGAAAAGGCAAACTCTCATCGCTTAGAGAAAAGTGGCCTATAGTTGAAATGTGTAAAGCCCAAAAAATTGCACAAATTAAAGTTAAAAAATCTCCAAAATTTATATTTTTAATTTCTCCACCAAATAAAAAATAAAGTCCAATTATTACAATTATTATTGCTATATATGTTCTTAAAATTATTTTTCTTTTAGTCAATAGATATGAAAAGAATGGTGTTATTGGAATTGAAATTGAGGTTATAAATGCACTGTTTGTTGGAGATGTATATTTAAGTCCAATTGTTTGAAAAAGATATGCTGAAAAAAGAAAAAAACCAGTAAGTGATCCTTTCAAAAAAATTTCTTTTGTTATTTTAATTTTAAAAATGTAAATGAAAAAAAGCATCATGATAAAAGTTAAAGTAAATCTTATAAAGACAAAAGAGAATGGATCATAATTTGAAACTCCATTTTTTACAATAACAAATGTCCATCCCCACAAAAATGGTGGTAAAAAAAGAATTAGATCCTCTCTCTTCATAATGAATTATTATATCATCTTATATAATAAAAAAATTAAAATATAGTTTAAAATTAAAATATTGGCAAAAAAGGTAAATTATTATGAATATACTTTTTGGTTACACAATTTTAAATTTTTTTGTTAGCATTAGGAATGAATTTTTAAATAAATTATTCATATTAATAACAGATCTTGGTAGTTTAGAATTCTATTTGATTTTAATTTCATTTCTATTCTTTATTTTTGATGATAGAAAAACCATAAAAATTCTTTTTTTATTAATGATTTCTTATCTAATAAATAGTTTATTAAAAAATATTTTTAAATTCCCAAGACCTGATGAAAATATAGTGAAACCTGTTTATAAAGAATCTGGGGGTGGTTATGGTTTTCCAAGTGGTCACTCTCAAAATTCGTTAGTTTTATGGTTAGGATTATTTTATATATTTAAGAAAAATTATTTAAAAATAGTTTCTATTATTTTAATAATATTAATATCAATTTCAAGGTTATATCTCGGTCTACATTTTTTATTTGATGTTTTAGGTGGGATATTGATTGGATTAATTATACTTTTTTTATATTTTAACTGCATTGATAGATTTTTTGAAAAATTTTTCTATCTAAATTTAAAAAAAATCTTGTTAATTTCTTTTTCTCTTATAATAATTTCATTGTTTATCAAAGAATATTCATTTATACTTATTTCTTTATCTGGGATTTTAATAGGAATAAATTTAAGTAAAGAATTTAATCAGACCTATCTTAATATGAAAAAAATAGTTTTAAGAATTTTTGTTGGTTATCCAGTAATTTTTATTTTGATTTATATAATAAAAATAACTAATTTTAATTTTATATATTTCTTTTTAGGATTATGGGTTACTTACCTTTCGAGATTAATATTTAAGAAAATTTGTATTTAAAAGTTTAAATATTTATTTAATTAGTCCTGGATAGAAAAAAACTTTTCCTTTTTTTCTTTTTATTAAATCCCACTCAGTCAAAATCTTAACTGCATAATTTGCAACAAGAATTGCCTTTTCTTCTCCTATGTATTGAAACTCATTTGTTACTCTATTAGCAATTACAACACATAAAGCACCAGCTCTTAATCCGTAAATTGATGTTATAGTAAAAAGAGTTGCACACTCCATCTCAAAGTTCATGACATTTGCCATTTGTAAATCATTAAATATTTCTTTTGCAAAAGAAGGCAAATAATTATTTAAACCAGGCCTTCCCTGTCCAGAGTAAAAAGAATCTGTCGAAGCACCAATACCTACATGGTATTTATACCCAAGTTCTTCACAGGCTTCGATTAAAGCCAATGTTACTTCAAATGAAGCAATTGCTGGATATTCCGATCTTACATATTGATGTGAAGTGCCATCAAGTCGTACTGACCCATTAATAATAACAATATCACCAAGGGATATATCTTTTTGAATAGAACCAGTTGTTCCCACTCTAATAAAGGTATTAACTCCTATTCTTGCTGCCTCTTCAACAGCGATAGCAAGAGAAGGACCTCCAATGCCAGTTGATAATGCTGATATATCAACTCCTTTGAATTTACCTACTGCTGATTTATATTCTCTATGAAAAGACAGAATTTTTCCTTCATCCCATGTTTTTATAATCCTATCAACTCTTCCCGGATCTCCAGGTGTTAAGACATATGGTGCAAGATCGCCTGGTTTTAAATCTATATGATATTGTTTACCTTCATTTGTTTCAGGTCTATCAGCACTTTTAAATTTTTCCTCCAAAATGCACCTCCTTGAAAAGTTTTTCAATAATTTTTTGATAATTAATTAATGTTTCATTAAAAATTTCATCTTCAATATCAATATTTGAATATTTTGCAATTATGAAATTATCAGTTATTAATTCAAATTCATATCCCAAATTTGGTTTTTCTTGTTTAAATCGGAAATTATATTCTAATGGAGTTTCGTGTATGAATTTCTTTATAATTATACTGAGTTTTTTAATTAGATTGTTATATAATAAAATGATTTTTTCTTTGTTAGAACCCTTTATTTCATACAAATTTATCTCATCTGTTTTAAGGTTATCTATAATTTTTGAGAGTTCAATTTTTCTATTATCAAATGCCTGTTTAAATAAAAAGAAGATAATAAAATAAAGTGAAATTGAAGTTAATAAAATAAACATAATTACAATCAAAACTACGCCAATATCAATAGAAATATTTGAAATATGTGTTGAAGTTAACTTAGGTAAAAATCTACTTATCAGGTTTGAAATTCCTTTAAAAGGAGTAATCAAAGTTTCTCCGATATTTAATTTATCTCTTAAGTAAAATATGAATCTTTCAAATGGTTTATATAAAAAATAAGTTGAGGAAAGAAGAATTACGGATAGAGAAAAAGAAAGTAGTAGGAATCTTATTGCTTTGGATTTACCATAAACATTTCTAATTAATCGATATAAAATTATTCCTATAAATACGAAAAAAATAAGAAATCCCAAAAAAATAATTAAATAAAAAGAATTTAAAAGAAAATTAATTATCTTCTCAGTTCCTATTTTAATTGTAAAAATATATCTTGAAATGGTTGTTAATGAAGTTTCTGGTGCTTTCTCTTCTATCTTCTCAGTTATTTTATTTGTATTGGTATTAAATATGAAAAGTTTTTTTAAATCTGGAAAATTCATAAAGGTAAAGAAATAAAAAATAGGGAAAAAAATAAAAGATAAAAGAAGATATTTAAAACTTCTTTTATATGGGTCACCTTTAATTGAAAAATCATTCTCCCAAAAATAAAACCCTTTATAAATTAAAAATTTTAAAAATATTGTTATCACAATAAGAAAAGTTGAACCAATAGTTAAATAAAAATTTATACCTAAAAATTTTTCATAGATTATTAAATAAAAAATTAAAATTGGAATGGAGATATAATTAGAAAAATTCTTTTCAAAAAAATTCAAAAATAAAATATATAAAAAAATAAATGATATATTTTCTAAAAAATTTATAAAAGTAAATGGTTCGTTATAATAAAATAATAAAAAAATTGACAATATGGATAATAAAATTGGTAGTAAAATAGAAAATTTATTTTTTTTGTTAAAAAAAAGAATTATGCTTAATAGAGGAATCAAATATAATATTTTATGTTCTGGCATAAAGATATTTATATGCAAAGAAATTGCTGTTAAAAATATTATTAAATTACTCAATTTAAACAAAGATGAAATTTTTGATTGATTCATTTCCTCTTAATATTATAATACTAATTCCATATTTTTTTAAACTTGACTTTATATTTCTTAAATATTCAACTTCTTCAGTTTCAGAAAGAATATAAGGATGAGGTTTTTCCCACGGAAATAAAAAACCATAATCTGGGAGTAAAAATAGTGTGTAATTTGTATTTGATGATTTAACTTTAATCAAATTCAATAGTTCATCTGGAGATAATTTTTGTTTTAAAAGAAGAATATTGTTAAGATTTTTTAGTTCTTTTTTATTATTTTGAAGAAATTCGTTAAAATTAGTTTCATCTTGATAATTAATATTAGAAACTTCAGAAAAAATTTTTAATAAATGAATTTTACCATTACCTTCTTTAATCTTTTCTTTTCCAATTATCCACAAACCATAATTGAATCTACTCGATTCAAAATAATATGAAAATGAAGATATTAAAGTTGAAATATGTTCTATAAATATTTCCTGATTTCTTGCACTTTTGGAAGCAAAGGGATCTACAAGTATTGTAATTGAAGTTATTGCTGTTGAGGGAAATTCTTTAATCATTAGTTTTCCTAAATGTGCAGATATTTTCCAATCAATTCTTTTCAATTCTTCTGTACCAGTATATTTTGAAAATCCTTTAACTACAGTAAAATCTTCAAAAATCTTTTCTTTAACTTTTAATCCAAAAGAAGGTTCCTTTAGTTTAATTATTGATTTTTCTATTCTAATAATTTTTGGAAAAATATTCACTTCAATGTTCAAATTTATGTATTTCTCTTTTTGAATAAGACCAAGGGGATCTAAAATTTTAATTTTAAAATTTCCAAGATAATATTTTCCAAACTTTTTTGCTCTAACTATAAAGGTATGTTCATAGTTTAAACCTTTTTTTACCTCAACAATTATATTCTTTTTATCAATTGGTACAAAATATATTGGTAAATCAGGTATTATTTCACATAAAGGAGGAAAGTTATGATTGAATTTAAATATATATGAAATTTTAAAATTTTCTCCTTCTATTATCATTTCAGGATTAATTTTAATTTTATAATCTAAATAGTCATCTCTTATCTTTAAAATATTATTAAGAATTATTATGTATAAAAGGAAAAAAGATGAAATTGAGATTATTATATAAGAGCGAATAATAATTCCGAAAAGAATCAATAATATAAATAAAATTTCTTTTTTATACTTTTTTATCAATTGGGACTTCTACTTTTAATAATACTCTTTCTAAAACATCCTTTTCATTTATACCTTTAATTTTAGATTCTGGTTTAACTATTATTCTATGAGACATAACAGGATAAAATAACTCCTTAACATCATCAGGAATAACATAGTTTCTACCTAAAATATATGCCCTTCCCTGAGAAACCTTCATTAATATTAAAAGACCTCTTGGAGATGGTCCCAAATATATATCATCATCATCTCTTAAAGTTCTTCCAAGATTTACTATATACTCTTTTATACTCTGATCAACATATACATTTTTAACTTCATTTTGAATTTCAATTATCTTATCTTTTGAAATTACTTCTTCAATTGTTAATATAGGGTGAACTTTTTCAAGTCTATTTAACATTTCAATCTCATAATTTTTATCAGGATAACCTACCTCTATTTTCATAAAAAATCTATCAAGTTGTGCTTCAGGTAAAGGAAAAGTGCCCTCATATTCTATTGGATTTTCAGTTGCAACAACAAAAAAGGGCTCAATTAATTTATGTGTTATTCCATCAACTGTTACCTGTTTTTCTTCCATGGCTTCAAGAAGGGCTGATTGAGTCTTTGGAGTACTTCTGTTTATCTCATCTGCTAAAATTACATTTGAAAAAATGGGGCCTTTCTTAAAATCAAACTCTTTTGTCTTTTCATTATAAATAGTTATTCCTATTATATCTGATGGCAATAAATCTGGTGTAAACTGTATTCTTTTAAAATCAAGATTGATACTTTTCGCAAGGGCTTTTGCTATCATTGTTTTCCCAATTCCAGGAACATCCTCAATTAAAAGATGCCCACCAGAAATCAAGGTTATAATTACTTTTTCGATTATATCTCTTTTTCCAACAATTACCTTCTCAATATTACCTATTAAATTTTCAATACTTGTCTTCATGCTCACTTTTACCTTTCTTTGAAGGTTGTATTGGAAGGGGAACAAACTGAACAGATGGTCTTCCAACGCCTGCTTGAGGATATAAACTCATTAAAGTATAAACATCTTCTGGCATATTAAATGAAACATTAAGTCCAAGATTTTTTATTCTTTCACAAGTTAAAGGATAATCATGTGTCCATTTGCCAGATGTTAACTCTTTTGCTATATCTTCTATTTTCTCTCTTGTAAAAATTCCTTCTTTTTCTTTATCACTCAAAATTTCAATTACAAGTTCATAAACCTGAGTCATTGCCTTTTCTGCAATGTCTGCAAGAATAAGGGTTTGATCTTCTAAATCATTGATATTTTTTCTTTCAACTGCTTTTAATATTGATATTGCAGGATACCCTCCTAATTGAGGATCTATTGGTCCCATTACAGCATTTTTATCTATAACAATTTCATCTGCTGCAAGCGCTATTAATGTTCCTCCAGACATAGCATAATGAGGTATAAAACATGTAACCTTACCTTTTCTTCTTATTAATGCTCTTGCAATCTGTTCTGAAGCAAGGACAAGACCTCCTGGGGTATGTAAAATAAGATCTATTGGCATCTCATCAGGAGTTTCTCTAATAACTCTTAGAATCTGTTCAGAATCTTCTATATCTATCATTTTTCTAAATGGTATTCCAAAAAAGGAAATTGATTCTTCTCTATGGATTAAAGTTATAACTCTTGTTCCACGTTTCTTCTGCAAATTAGCAATAACTCTTAACCTATTAAGTTCTATCTGTCTTCTTTGAAGTACTGGATAAAATAGTGATAAAAATATTACAACCCAAAGTAATATACTTATATAATCCATTTTATTTCAATTTTGAAAATGCTTCTTTAAGTTTTAGTAAAGCCTTTTTAATATTTTCCTTACTTGTTGCATAAGAAAATCTAAGATAACCCTCTCCATATTCTCCAAAACTTGTTCCAGGAAGACAAGCAACTCCATACTCACTTAATAAGTAATTCTGTATTTCTTTAGAACTTTTTCCAAAACTCTTCACATTTGGAAATACATAAAAAGCCCCTTTTGGAAGTTTACAGGAAACTCCATTAATGTCATTTAAACCTTGAACTATAATATCTCTTCTTTCTTTAAATTCCTTAACCATCATATCAACTGCACCTTGATCACCTTCAAGTGCCTCAATTCCTGCAATCTGAACAAATGCAGTTGGACATGAGTAATTATTTATAACATATTTAGAAATCATATTTATAATATCAGGATTCCCAACACCATAACCAAGTCTCCAACCTGTCATCGCATAAGTTTTTGAAAATCCATCAATAATAATAGTTTTATCTCTCAATTCTTTTACTTTTGTAATCGAAACAAATTCACCCTCATATACTATTCTTGAATAAATTTCATCTGCCAAAATATAAATATCTTTATTTCCAATGATATCTCTAATTCCATAGAAATCATCAAGAGTTAGTATTCCTCCAGTTGGGTTTTGTGGTGAATTTATAACAATTACTCTTGTTTTATCTGTAACTCTCTTTTCGAGATCAGATAAATCGAATCTAAAATCTTTATCCTCTAAAAGAGGTAGTGGAACTAATTTTGCTTCTGCCATTTTTGCAGCAGAATTGTAAATTGGATATCCTGGATCAGGATAAATTACCTCTTCACCTTTTTCTACAAGAGATAAAATAGAATAAACAATTACTGGTTTAGCACCAGCAGTTACAATAACTTCTTCTGGCTTTACATCTAAACCTCTTGTTCTTGAAATGTAATTTGCTACTGCTTGTCTTATTTCTAATAAACCTGTCGATGGTGTGTAATGGGTATAGCCCTTATTTAAAGCTTCAGTTGCAGCCTTTTTTATATTTTCTGGTGTGTCAAAATCTGGCTCTCCAATTTCAAAATGATATACCTCTTTACCTTCTCTCTCAAGTGCTTTTGCTTTTGCAAGTACCTCAAAAGCTCCTTCACTTCCCATCTTTGAAGTTCTTTCAGCAAATCTAATCATGATTCCTCCTTTATATTATAAATTATCTATTCCTTAATAGCCTTAAATATTATAACAATAAAATCATAAAATTAACATCGCATCACCAAAAGAATAAAATCTATATTTATTTTCAATTGCAATTTTATATGCATTTAATATTTTTTCTCTACCAGCAAAAGTAGAAACAAGAATCAAAAGAGATGTTTTTGGAAGATGAAAATTTGTTATAATGGCATCAACTATTTTAAAATTATATGGAGGTTTAATGAAAATATCAGTTTTACCTTTAATAGTTTTAATATCATCTTCAATTTTTAATGATTCAAGAGCCCTTACAACAGTTGTCCCAACGGCAACCACTCTGTTTTTTCTTTCTTTTGTTTCTTTTATTTTTTTAATAACATTTTTATCAATTTCATAATATTCCTCTCCTATTCGATAATCATCAATATCTTTTACTTTTAATGGTTTAAATGTAGGAACTCCAACATGAAGAGTAATGTATGATATTAAAATGCCTTTATTTTTTAAATCATTTAAAAGTTTTTCAGTAAAATGAAATCCAGCAGTAGGTGCTGCAATAGAACCATCAACTTCAGCATAAATTGTCTGATAATCATCTTTATCTATATCTTTCTTTTTTATGTATGGTGGTAAGGGCACTTCACCAACTCTATTTAAAAATGTGAGATGGTCTTTAAAATCTTTTATTTCTATTACTCTCCTTCCCTCATTTAAAACTTCAACAACAAAACCTTCTGTATTATCTTTAAAAAAAATTTTTCTTCCAGTTTTCAGTTTTTTGCTTTTTTCACATAATATCTCAATTTTATTTCCATTTGCTCTTAAAAAAAGAGCGTCAAGTTTTCCTCCAGTGTCAAGAGTAATTTCCAATTTTGCTTTTATAACTTTACTATTATTTAATATCAAAAGATCTCCACTTTCTAAATATTCAGTTAATTTAAAAAAATAGGAGTGTATAATTTCATCGCTCTCTCTTTTTACAATCATTAATCTTGCTTTGTCTCTATCTTTAAGAGGCTCTTGCGCAATAAGTTCAATTGGTAAATTATAGTTAAATAGTTCAATATCCATAATTATATTTCTTTATTTCGACACCTGTATAATAATATTTTAGTATATCAATATAATTAAAACCATTTTCACTTAATCCTTGAGCACCCCACTGACTCATCCCTACTCCGTGCCCCCAACCCTTTCCTGTAAAAACTACAATATCCCATCTTTTTTTTCTTGCATCATAAATACTATTTTCATATGGAGTAAATTTTTTAAAAATTGAATCATAACTTGCTGTAAAAAGTGGAACCATCTCAACCATAGTTAAAAATGAAGTTATATATGGAGAAACAAAACTTTTGAATTCAAAGTTAAACCATGTACTCTTAAGTCCAAAAATAGATTGGAATGTTGTTCCTTTAATAATTAAATCATCATACATACCTACTATTTTTATATCAACAACTCTTGGAGAAACTCCTCTTTTTAACACTTCAAAACTTAAAACCTCTCCAATATCTTGTAGTTTGTTATCAAAAATATATTTTTTTATGAGTCTTTGAACCTTATAATTTGTAAATGTTTTATTCCATTCAAAATGAGGGGATTTTTCTTCATAAGGGCTTTCAACACCTCTTAGATATGGATATGGAACTGAATTCCATACATTTTCGTTATTTTCAGTATATCCTCCAGATGTTGAATGATATACTGCTTCAATTATTTTTCCCTCATAAGTTATAATCTCATCCTCAGTTTCACTGACTGCTTTATTTGTTTTTTCATTTTCTCTATCCATTCCAAAATATGCCTGTGTATCTGGAGTTGATGTTACATCATAGATATTTTTATCTTTAATTCTGGACAAAACATATGTTCTTGAAGCAACTGCTTGTGCTTTTAATGCTTCAAAATTAAAAGTTTCTGGCATTTCTGAAGGAACAACTCCCTTAAGATAATCCTCTATATTCAATTTATTAATAACATAAAATGTATTGAGATTTTTATATATATAAACATAACCTCTATAATTTCTACCATTAACTTTTAAATAATCATTAATTGATTTAATTTCAAAAATTATCCCATCTTTAAAATTATTATTAGATAGAATTTTTATTCTATCATTACCAAAAAAAAGGTATGAACCTTCTATAGAAATATTTATTGAAAAAGGAATTTTATCTTTATTTATAATTCTAAATATATCCCTTTCATCATCTGAAATGAAATCGCCAATATCAACATTATATTTTTCATTTTCATAACTAATAAAAAATTCTTTAGTTGAAATAATATTCATTAAGTTTTTAGAATAATTTATGGCATCAAATAAATTTAAAAATATACCAACTCTTAATCTCAAAGATTTGACATCTTTATTGAAACAATATATTTTAGGTTCATTAAAAATATTTTGTCCAGAATAAAAAACGCTTAAATCACCTTCTATTTGAATATTAAATGGGTTTTTGTATAATAAAACTCTAACATCCTTTTCTGATGCATATAAAAAATTTATATTTAAGAAAATAAAAATCAAAATTAATGTTAGAATTCTTTTCAAATGAATACCTCCATAACTTTTCTTATGAGTAAATTAAGTAGTGATTTAAATAATACCATATTTTCTTGTATGAATCTAACAAAAAAAGAACCATTAAAAATTTGATAAAAATTTGAATTAGGTGCAAGGTAGTTTAAAAGAAGATTTGAAATGATAAATACAAAAAAAATTATAAAAGAAAAATATAAAAGCAGGTTAAAAACAAGTCCCAATATTCTATCTATAGTTCCTAATACTGGTATTTTGTGAATTATTCCACCTAAAATTGTTTTTATTATTGAAAAAATTATCATAAAAACAAGAAATAAAATGAAAAAAGAAATTATCTCTCCGATAACAATTGACAATAAATATAGATATGAATCATAAACTGTTATAAGATTCTGAAACGAAGATAAAAAAGGTAAATTTTCTAATAACCATGATTTAAAAAACTTCGGAAGAAAAAGATTTGATATGTATAATTTTAGATTTTCAATTGTCGAGGGTACTATTTTGGTTTCAGGGGGAAGATTGATATGACTTGCAATATAATTTTTTATATTTGTTACAAAATTCATTCTATTCTCAAGAAAAAGTGTTAAATTTGATGAAAATCTATAAGCAAGATAAATGCTTAGAATGAAACCAGCAATTGATATTATTGTTTTCAGAATTCCCTTTTTATAACCTAAAAAGGAAGCAAAAATTAAGACTAATATTATTACCCCATCTAAGAAGTTCATATAATAATTTTATCAAAAAAGTTAGATTAATTGTTATCTGATTTTTAGAAATCCCTTTTTTATTTTTATTCTTGCTGTTAAAATCCTATCTGAAGAGAAAATCTTGGTAGCTATAATCAAACAAATTACAAAAAATATTGCCATATATATGATGCCATATATTATTGGTAGAGTATTTCCAAAAATTAAATTCTGAGAAGCCATAAATGGATGAGAAAAAGGTATTATGAATAGTAAAATCTTTACTATTAAAGGAAGGGAGTTTAAATCCATAAATAAACTTAAAAAATATGGTATTAATAATAAAACCATAATTGGGGTTAAAAGGGTTTGGGCACTTTGAACATTCTCAGCAAAAACAGCAAGAATCATTGAAAGAGAAAGAGCGCATAATATTGCAAAAAATAATGAAATACCCAATAATATATAAGATTGTGCATTAAAAGTTAAACCAAGTTCGACTAAAATTTTTGAAATATCTGAGGTAACCTGTGTTCCGGATGTTATACCTCCAGTTATTCCACTCATATAGTTTCTCATTCCAATCATATAAACAACTGACATTAAAAGAGCAACAACTCCTGAAGAGAGCATTTTAGAAAAAATTATTGAAGTTCTATTAATTGGCATAGTTAGTAATGTCTCGAGAGTTTTGTTTTCTTTCTCGCTTGCTATAGTCGAAGCAATCATCTGAGAAGAAAAAATTATAACAATCATCAATATTATTGGTATAAAAATATTCTGGGAAGAGATAGCGCTTGAAATTGTTTCAACTGTTGTATTAGCCATTTTATCTTTAACAACTACATAACTTTTGATTTTCACAGGATTCTTTATTATATTTGGATTCATTCCAAGAAATTTCTCAGATATATATCTATTTGAAATAATTTCATTTATATTTGAAAGTATAATTTGCGTTGAAATTGAACTTGAAATGTTAGTAAAAGAAATCCCTTTCATTATGCTATATACTTCTATTTCATTTTGAAAAAATCTTGTAACATTATCCTGAAATCCTGAAGGAATAATTACCAGTGTAGAAATATTATTCTTCTTAGCATAATCAAGTGCCTCTTCTTTTGATAAAGAAATTTTATCAACTATGAAATTTCCAGATTGAAGAGTGTTTATTACATCATTTGATAGAAATGTTTGATCATAATCAACTACTGCAATTTTTTTTGGTTCTTGTTCTTTTTTTACCTGTTTTGTTATTACACTCCCAAGAAACGAAAAAAGTAAAACCATAATAATTAAAGGTAAAATTAATTGAATGGTTATTAGATTTTTAATCTCTTTATTAAATAAAATTAAAAACTTTTTCATCTTACTGCTCCTATAAATACTTCTTCTATGTTTCTTGCATTAAATTGCCTTTTCAAATCCTCGGGTTTTCCTTCAACAAGTATCTTTCCTTTATCAATCAAAGCAATTCTATCTGACAAAAATTCAACTTCAAGCATATTGTGGGAAGATAAAAGAACTGTGGTTCCAAGTTTAGTAAAACCTTTAATTATTTCTCTTATTTCAATAGAATTTATTACATCAAGACCTGAAGTTGGTTCATCTAAAATTGCAAGTTTAGGTTTAAACATCAAACTTCTTGAAAGAAGAAGTTTCCTTACCATACCTTTACTGTATGAAGAGATTTTATCTTTAATTCTATCTTCAAGTTTTGCTATTTCTATTGCACTTTCTACAAATTTAATTTTTTCTTCTTTATTTTTTGCATAAAGGGAGGCCATAAAATTTAAATATTCCATACCAGTTAGATTTTTATAAGCACCCGCTTCTTCTGGAAGATAACTTATTATTTCTCTAATTTTTTGACTTTCACTTCTCAAATCATAACCAAAAATTTTTATATCACCAGAGGTCATTGTTAATATTGTTGCTATTATTCTTAAAGTTGTTGTTTTACCTGCTCCATTTGGACCAATGAGACCGAATATTTCTCCTTCCTCAATAGTAAAAGATACTCTATCAACTGCTCTTAGATTGACATAATCTTTTACTAAATTATCAACTGAAACAACAACCATTTATATTCACCTTAAAATATTATGGCATTTGCCATGTATAATTTTTGTTTATAGATTTGTATTCTTCCTGAAGTTTATTTTTATGACCTTCTTCAAATTTTATTAAAGATCTTAAAAGTTCAATATCTTCATTAGATTCTGTCTGATTTAATAGTTCATTGTAAAACTCAATAGCATGAGTCTCTGCTTCTATTGCAGAACTTAATATTTGGAGAGCATCACTTTGTGTATTTAAACCAAGTTTTTTAACATCAAGTTTCTCATCAAAAACAAAACCTGGAATTTCTTCGAACTCTTTTTTGTATAAAATGGTGTATCTTTTTTGGAGTATATTTTTATGTTTTTCTTCTTCATTAGCAAGATCTTGCATAAGATTTTTCGATTTTTTATTTATAATAATTTTTGATACTTCTGAGTAAAATTTCATTGCTTGCATTTCACCTTGTATTGCTTTCCTTAAAACATCATCACCTAACACTTTTTGCATAAATAACCTCCTGAAATAATATTAATATGATTATAACATAAGAATCTTCAATTTATCCTTAAATTATTTATAATAAAAGTGTTAAATTAAATAAAATTTAACTGAAAGGGGGTGTCTAAAAATGGAAAAGAAGAGAGTAGGAATTTTAGACTGGTATTTCAAGCCAAATCTACTCTTAAGAATTTTGATTGGGTTGATTATTGGTGTAATTGTAGGACTAATTGTTGGTCCAAAAATTGAAGTTATCTCTCCGCTTGGAGATCTTTTGATAAGATTATTGAAAATGATTGTTGTTCCTGTAATATTCTTCTCTTTAATTACTGGTGCTGCAAGTATTGCTCCATCTAAACTTGGAAGAGTTGGAGTAAAAATAATTGTCTATTATCTTGTAACAACTGTTTTTGCAGTTATAATTGGTTTAATTTTTGCAAACTTGTTAAAACCCGGAATCGGACTTGTTCTTCCTGGTGAAGCACCTGGTAAGGAACTTACTGCACCTTCTATAATTCAAACTTTATTAAATATAATTCCAACAAATCCAGTTGATTCACTTGCAAAAGGCGATGTTTTACCAATAATATTTTTTGCCTTAATTTTTGGAATAGCAATATCAATTTTAAAAGAGAGTAAAGACGAGAGATTAAGAGAAGGTGCAAATCTTGTTTATAAATTTTCAGATGCTGCGGCAGAAATTATGTATAAGATTGTTGGAGGAGTTTTACAATATGCACCTATTGGTGTCTTTGCTTTAATTGCAGTTGTTTTTGGAAAACAGGGAACAAAAGCATTTGGACCACTTGGAATGGTAACATTAACAGTTTATATTGGCCTTGCAGTTCATCTCTTTCTTATCTATGGAGGAGCACTATCTTTGTTTGGACTTTCATTCTATAAATTCTTAAAAGGCGCAAAAGAGGCAATGATTACTGCTTTTGTAACAAGAAGTTCAAGCGCAACCCTCCCAATTACAATGAAAAATACAGATGAAAACCTTGGAGTTCCAAAATCAATATATTCATTTACTCTTCCACTTGGTGCAACAATAAATATGGATGGTACATGTTTATATCAAGGTGTCTGTGCTCTATTTGTTGCATTTGCAGTAGGAGCACATTTAACATTCTCCCAACAAATGATAATAATTTTAACTGCAACACTTGCATCAATTGGAACTGCAGGTGTTCCAGGTGCTGGTGCGATTATGCTTCTATTGGTCTTAAATTCTGTTGGATTTAAGGTTGAAGCAGGAACTGCTGTTGCAGCAGCATATGCAATGATTTTAGGAATTGATGCAATTTTGGATATGGGTAGAACATGTCTTAATGTAACTGGCGATATGGTTGGAACATCAATTGTTGCAAAAACAGAAAAAGAACTTGATCTTTCAAAATGGAAATAGAAGAAAAAGTTATTGGTATAATAGGTGGAATGGGTCCAGAGGCAACTCTGGACCTTTTTTATAAAATAATAAAAAATACAAAAGCAGAGAAAGACCAAGATCATATTCATTTAATAATCGACAATTATCCACAAATTCCAGATAGAACATCTTTTTTACTTGGTAAGGGAGAAAATCCACTTCCTTACATTTTAAAATCAGCAAAAAAACTTGAAACTTTTGGTGTTTCAGCAATCTGTATGCCATGTAATACTGCGCATTATTTTGAAGAAGAAATTAAGAAGAGCATATCTGTTCCATTTTTAAGCATCGTCCTATCTGTAATTGAAGAAATAAAAGAAAATTATAAAGATGCAAAAAATATTGGTCTTATTGCAACAAAAGGTACAATAATTGGAAAAGTTTATGAAAATCCACTAAAAAAAGAAGGTTTCAATTTAATAATTTTAGAAAACTTACTTGATGATTTGATGGAGATAATTTATTCAGTTAAAGGAGGGGTGATAAAAGAAAACTTGCCAAAATTTTTAAAAATTTTAGAAGAGTATAAGAAGATAAATTCAGAAGTTATCATTGCAGGCTGCACAGAAATTCCTCTTCTTTTGCCATATATTAAAACTGATTTACCAATAATTGATTCAACTTTATCTCTTGCTAAAAAAATTATTAAATTTGTAAAAGGTTATCAATAGAGAACTTTATATAAAAAAAGGCCTTTTGATGAGATTTTTTTCTCGCTAATAAAATGTTTTTTTGAATTAAGAGCCTCAATTAATATTTCGCTCTTTAAATTTCTTTTCTCTATCTCAAGTAAAGCACCTACCATTCTTCTTATTTGATGTCTTAAAAAAGATTTGCCTACAAATATTAAAAAAAGCAGATTATCTTTAACTATAAAACTTATATCAATTATTTCTCTAACTGTTGAACCTTTTTCTCTTTCTTCTTCTGTTGTAAAACTTGAGAAATCTTTTTTACCTATAAAAAAAAGTGCATTTTCTTTTATTCTTTCATAATCTATTTTAAAAGGGAACCAGAAAGAATATCTATCTAAAAATGGATCGGGTGTATCAGTAGAATTGTTAATAATAAAGAAATAGATTTTTCCCTTTGAATCAAATCTTGCTGAAAAATTTAGATTAACTTCTTCAACTTCTTTAATCCTTAAATCATTGGGTAATTTATGGTTTAAAATTTTTATTATATTTAAAGGTGGAATTTTTGTATCAATTTTGAAGTTTACAACCTGACCAAAAGCATGAACACCTCTATCAGTTCTACTTGCAAATGTCAAATCAATTTCTTCTTTAAAAATTTTTTTTAAATTTTCCTCAAGAACCCCCTCAACAGTTCTTAAATTTTCATTTTTTTGTGAACCATAAAAATTTGTTCCATCGTACATTAAAACTACTTTATAATTTTTTATCATCTAATAAATAGAAAAATTGAACCAAAAATAATTATAAAAATTATAAATATCGTATCAATTTTTTTCCAGTTTAATCTTTTCATATATGTCCTTTTTTTACCTGGTTGAAAACATCTAACTTCCATTGCTATGGCAAGTTCTTCTGCCCTTCTAAATGAAGATATAAATAATGGAACAAGTATTGGAATAAGACTTTTTGCTCTTTTAATTAAATTTCCTTCATCAAATGAGGCACCTCTACTTACCTGTGCTACAATAATTCTATCAGCCTCTTCAACAAGAACAGGAATGAATCTTAATGCAATAGTTATCATCATAATGATTTCAGTTGATGGAAATTTCAATTTTTCAAGAGGCAGTGTTAAAAATTCAAGACCTTTAGTTAATTCAAGCGGAGATGTTGTAAATGTTAAAAGTGAAGAAATCATAATTAAAATTATAAGTCTTGAGCCAATAAAAATTCCTTTATTTAAACCTTCATAAGTTAATTTTAAAAAAAATATTTTAAAAATCGTTTCACCTGGTGTAAAAAAGAAATGAAAAAATATTGTAATTATAAGCAATATCAATATTGGTTTTAATCCTTTTAATACATATTTAAATGGTATTTTAGAGATAATTATAAAAAATAAAATTATTATAAATATTGGAATAAATGAAAGAACTGATTTATAAAGAAATATTATAATCATCAAAAAGAGAAAAGATAATATTTTAGTTCTTGGATCAAGAGAATAAAGAAGACCATTTCCAGGGAAATACTGACCAATTACTAAAGAATCTTTTCCAATCATTTCAGGTTCCTTATTATTTCATTTTTTGCTATTTCAATGTCTCTAAAAGGTTCTTTAATGATAAAACCCTCTTTCTTTAATTCTTCTCCAAGTAAAAATATTTCAGGTATAGAAAGGTCAAATTTTTCTATGCTTTCTTTATCTTTAAATATAGATACAGTATCTCCTTGAAGAACCACTTTACCATTATTTAAAATATATACTCTATCGACAAGAGAAAGTACATCCTCCATAGAGTGTGAAACTAAAACTATAGTTACTTTTTTATCGTTTTTTAACTTTTTAATAAGTTTTAATATTTCTTCTCTACCTAATGGATCAAGGCCACTTGTTGGTTCATCAAGAACAAGGATTTTCGGTCTCATTGATAAAATACAAGCAATGGCAACTCTTCTTTTTTCTCCTCCAGAAAGAGAAAATGGAGATCTATTTAAATAATTTTCATTTAGGCCTACTTCAATTAATGAAGTTAAAACTCTCTCATCAATTTCTTCTTTTGTTAATCCAAGGTTTTTAGGTCCAAAAGATATATCTTCATAAACTGTTTCAGCAAAAAGTTCATCTTCAGGAAATTGAAAAACTATTCCAACTATTCTTCTTAAATTTTTAAGAAATTTTTTATCATTTGTAATTTTTTCACCGAATATTTTAACTTCTCCCTGTTCAGGAAATAATATTCCATTTAGATGTTGAATTAATGTGGATTTACCACTACCTGTATGACCTAAAATTCCGACTGCCTCTCCTTCATAAATTAAAAGATCAACAGAAAGGAGAGCTTCTTTTTCATAAGGTAAACCTTTTGAATAAGTATATTTTAAATCTTTAATTTCAATTGCGATATTTCTTTCTTGAATTCTTCTAATCTCCATAATTTAATATCAATATCAAAATTTTCTTTTTTAATTAAATATGATAGATAAGTTAAAAAAGGTGGAGATAAACCAACTGATCTTATTTTTTCCACCTCAACAAATACCTCTTCTGGCTTCCCTTGTATAAAAATTTCACCATCATTTAAAACAAGAACTCTATCTCCAAGAATTGCTTCTTCCATTCTATGAGTTATCAAGATTATCGTTATACCTTTTTTATTTAATTTTTTAATAAGTTCAATAACCTCTTTTCTACCCTTTGGATCAAGAAGAGAAGTTGGCTCATCAAGGACAAGATATTTAGGTTCCATTACAAGTATTCCTGCTATTGCAAGTTTTTGTCTCTGACCACCTGATAGAAAATGAGGTGGAAATTTTCTAAATTCAGTTAATCCGACTTCATTTAATACTTCATTAACTCTTTCATTTATTTCTTTTTCACTATAATTTAGATTTTCAAGACCAAATGCAACATCTTCTTCAACTATCTGTGAAACGATTTGATTATCGGGATTCTGAAAAACCATTCCAACTTTCTTTCTAATATCAATATAATCAATGTCTATTTTTGCTTTTTTATTATCAATAAGAATTTCACCTTCTGTTGGTTCGAGAATAAAAGATATTAATCTTCCGAGTGTAGATTTTCCTGAACCATTTCTACCTATAATAATTAAAAATTCACCTTTATTAATAGTTAAATCAATGTTTTTAATAACATCAATTTTTTCCGGTAAATAATATGAAAAGGAAACTTTTTTTAGTTCAATCACTCTTTAACAAGCTCAAGTATCACTAATTTTGCTCCGTCTCCTCTCCTTTCTCCTAAATTAATTATTCTTGTATATCCACCATCTCTTCCTTCAAATTTATCTTTTATCTCATCGAGATGCTTACCTGCATCTTTTGAAAGTAGATAGGAATATATAATTTTTTTTGAATGCAAATCGTCCTTTTTTGCAAGTGTAATAATTTTATCAGCAAGTTTTCTTACCTCTTTGGCTCTACTTTCTGTTGTAACTATTCTTTCCTTTAAAATGAGAGAGGTTGTAAGATTCCTCAACATCATTTGCCTATGAGATGGATATCTATTTAATTTTCTATAACCAAATTTATGCCTCATCTTTAGTCTCCTTTCTTAAAGATAAATTCCATTTCTTAAGTTTACTTTCAATCTTTTTAATAACTTTTTGTGAGAGATTAAATCTTTCAGACATTAAATCTTTTAAAGATAAATTAACAAGATCTTTTAAAGTTCTTATTCCTTCAAGTTTAAGAATATTTAAATCTTCCATTGAGATAGAAAGTTCGGAAGCTAATTCTTCAATATTTCTTTCTAAAAATGTTTCTTCTTCTTTTTCTTCACTATAAGATTTTAAGATCTCCTCAATTTCTTCTATATACTTATCTCCAATTCCTTTAATTTCTTTTAAACCACCAGATAGTAGTTCTTTCTTCAATATATTTACTGTATTTATTCCTTCACTTAATAGTATCTTTTTAATTCTACTTGATAAAGGTAAAAGTTCTATGCCTATTTCTTTCTTTTCCTCTTCAACTTTTAAATCTCCAATAATATTAATATAATAATCAATTATTTTAACTCCATCCTTTAAAACCTGTTTAGGTGAGAGAGAACCATTGGTGAAAATTTCTAATGTTAACTTTTCTCTCTTTGGAAAAGGAGCAACATCAGATGAAGAAACTTCAAAATTAACTTTTTTTACTGGAGAAAAGTTTGTGTCAATAAAAATTGTGTTGATTGGAAATCCTGGTTCTTTGTTTTCTGATTCAAGAAGATATCCAAATCCTCTCTTTATATGAGCAACCATCTCAACTTCGCCCTTTTTATCTGTTATTGAAAAAAGATGAAGGTCTGGATTAACTATTTCTATATTCGGATTAGGATCAAAATCCCCTGCCTTAACTTCCTTTTCACCTTTAACAAGAAGATGTATTTTATCTCTTTCAAGATTACCTCTTATAACTATCTGTTTTATATTGTAGATAATTTCAGGAATGTCCTCATAAACATTTGGAATAGTTGAAAATTCATGAGAAACACCTTTTATTTCAACTGCATAAATACCATAGCCCATTATTGAAGAAAGAAGTATCCTTCTTAAAAGATTACCAATTGTTACTCCATAACCTCTATAAAGAGGATCAAGAATAACTTTTAGATAATTATTAGATTCTTCAACTATTTTTACTTTTGGTTTACCAGCAAGATATTCCATTGTATCTCCTATTTAGAATAAAATTCAACAATTAACTCTTCCTTAATTGGAGTATCTATTTGATCTCTTGTTGGAATAGAATTAACAGTGATTGTAAATTTTTCATAATCTGTTGATAACCATGATGGGATTAAAGATTGGTTTTCAATTGCTTGTAAAACCTGTGGTATATTTCTTGCCCTTGACTTTAAACTTATAACATCACCTGGTTTTACCTGATAAGATGGGATATTTACAGTTTTATTATTAACCATAACATGACTGTGGTTTACAAGTTGTCTTGCTGATGACCTTGAAACTGCAAGTCCACCTCTAAATATAGTATTATCAAGTCTTCTTTCGAGGATTTCTAATAATTTATCACCTGTGGGTATCTTTCTTTGAGAATTGGCTTTTTCAAAATAGAGTTTAAACTGTTTTTCCATTACTCCATATACTTTTCTTAATTTCTGTTTTTCCCATAAATGTATAGCATAATCAGAAGCCTTGCCTTTTCTTCTCATTCCTTGCATACCAGGAGGTGAAAATTTTTTCTCAAGAGCACATTTTGAAGAGTAACATCTTTCACCTTTTAAATAAAGTTTTACTCCAAGTCTTCTACAAACTCTACATTTTGGCTTTGTCTGTTTAGCCATATATTACCTCCTTAAACTCTTCTTCTTTTTGGTGGTCTGCATCCATTATGAGGTATAGGTGTTGTATCTTTTATCGATTTTACAATTATTCCACCAGTTTGAATCGACCTTACCGCAGTTTCTCTACCTGGACCAGGTCCTTTTACAAAAACATCTGCATATTTCGCTCCAAGTGAAGCTGCTTTTTTTGCAATATTTTCACTGGCAATTTGTGCTGCAAAGGGAGTTCCTTTTTTTGTTCCTTTAAAGCCATGTGTACCAGCAGAACCCCAAGAAATTACATTACCCTGTTTATCAGTTATTGTTATTACTGTATTGTTAAAAGATGAATTTATATATACATTCACATTCTCATCTACCCTTTTTTTCTTTTTGGTTTTTGCCACTTTAGCCTCCTTTATTTAGTTCCAATAGTTTTCTTTGGACCTTTTCTTGTTCTTGCATTGGTCCTTGTTCTCTGTCCTCTAACTGGTAAACCTCTTTTATGTCTAAAACCTCTGTAACAATTAATATCAACAAGTCTTTTAATATTTGATGAAACTTCTTTCCTTAAATCTCCTTCAACTTTATAATGTTTTGGAATATAGTCATTTAATTTTTGTATCTCATCAGTTGATAAATCCTTAACTTTTTTATCTTCCTTTATCTTCAAACTTTTAATAATATCTTTAGCTCTTTTTAAACCAATACCATAGATATATGTAAGTGCTATATCTAATCTTTTATTTTTTGGTAAATCAATTCCTACAACTCTTGCCACATTAACCTCCTAACCTTGCCTTTGTTTATGTTTTGGGTTTGAGCAAATTATCATTACTCTTCCCCTTCTTTTAATAATTTTACATTTAGGACAAATCTTTTTTACAGAAGATCTAACCTTCATTAATTCCTCCTTTAAGAGATTCTATATACTATTCTTCCCTGGGAAGGATCGTATTTAGAGATTTGAATTCTAACTTTATCCCCAGGAATAACTCTTATTGAGTTTAATCTCATTTTTCCACTTACAAATGCTTTAATAACTTTACCATTAGGTAATTTCACTTTAAAATGCATGTCTGGAAGCGCTTCAACAACAACACCTTCAATTTCTATATATTCTTTATCCTTCATATTTTTCACCTGGTAAAGTTAATATTAATGGTCCATTATCAGTCACAGCAATTGTATGTTCAAAATGGACTGAAATTTTTCTATCTTTTGTTTTAACAGTCCAACCATCATCAGCAACATAAACTTCTCCTTTTCCCATGCATATCATTGGCTCAATTGCAATCGTCATTCCCTCCTTAAGTAAAGGACCGTTTTCTTTTGATCCAAAATTAGGAACTTCTGGTTCTTCATGCAATTTTCTACCAACTCCATGACCAATAAATTCTCTTACAACTGAGTATCCATTTTTTAAAGCATTTGTTTCTATTGTGTTTGATATATTACCAATTCTATTACCAACAACTGCTTCAGAAATTGCTTGAAATAATATTTTTTCACCTATTTCAAGTAATTTTCTTTTTTTATTATCCACTTCTCCAACAGGAACTGTATATGCCATATCAGTATAATAACCTTTATAGATAATTCCAATATCAAGCGAAACAATATCTCCTTTTTTAAAAACTTTTTCCTTCAAAGGAAACCCATGGATCACTTCATCATTAATAGAAACACAAAGAGAATATGGATAGCCTCTATAACCCTTGAAGGCTGGTTTTGCATTATAATCTTCCATCAACTTTTCTGCAAGTGTATTTAAATAGAAAGATTCAACTCCTTCTTTAACTTCTTGTATTAAAGAGTTTAAAATAGTATGTAGAATTAATCCGCCTTCTCTCATAATTTCAATTTCTCTTTTGCTTTTCAATATAATCATCAATAATTCTCTTTATATCAATAAAAACATCATAAATTTTTCTCTCACCATCTATCTCATATAGAAGATTTTCATTTTTATAAAATTCTATAAGTGGCTCAGTGTTTTTTTTGTACTCTTCTATTCTTTTCTTTACAGTATCAAATTTATCATCATCTCTTATAATAAGTTTTTCTCCATCTAAATCGCATATTTCATCATTTTTCGGTTTATCAAAATAGATATTGTATGTTTTTCCACATTTGGGACATATTCTTCTTCCAGTTAATCTTTTAATGATATTCTCTTCAGAAACTATTATTGAAAAAACCAAATTTAGTTTTTTATTTTGAGTGGAAATAAAGTTTTCAAAGTTCATTGCTTGATTAATTGTTCTTGGATAACCATCTATAACAAAACTATCCAAATTTTTAATTCTATCAAAAACAATTGCATTTACAAGTTCATCATCTACGAGTTTTCCTTCATTTAAAATTGATTTAACTTTTATGCCAAGTTCTGTATTGTTTTTAATATTTTCTCTAAATATATCACCAGTTGATATATAAGGAATATTATAATTTTCCATTATTAGTTTTGCTTGTGTACCTTTGCCTGTTCCAATATTGCCAAGCATAACTATTATCATTTCAATAAACCTTCATAATGACGCATTTTAACATAAGCATCTATCTGTTGAACAGTTTCAAGAGCAACTCCAATAATAATTAAGATGGAAGTCCCACCAAAATAAAATGCTCTGATTTGTGTTGCACCAAAGAAAAAATTAGGAACAATTGCTATTAAACCAAGTAAAATAGAAGAAGGGAAAGTAACTCTATTGATAATTTTAGCAATATATTTTGTTGTTGTCTCTCCGGGTCTGACACCTGGTATAAAACCACCCCATTTTTTTAAATTTTCAGAAAGTTCATTTGGATTAAAAGATATTTCAGTATAAAAATATACAAAGAAAACTACAAGTAAAAAGAAAAGGATATTATACCATAAAGAAGTTGAGGTTGTTAATGTCTTACCAATTTTTTCAATCCATGTCCCTGGGAAAAATTGTCCTATTGTTGCAGGAAAGGTTAAAAATGCTGATGCAAATATTATTGGTAATATACCAGATTGAATTAATCTTAAAGGAATAAAAGTTGATTGTCCACCGTACATTCTTCTTCCAACTATTCTTTTAGCATATTGAACTGGCACTCTTCTTTCGGATTGATATAGATAAAGAATAGCAAGTAATATCAAAAGAAGTCCAACAATTGTAATTATTATTTGCGTTAAAGAGATACCTCCTGTTTTTCCATATAATCTTATAATTTCACTTACACCAACAGGTATTCTGCTTATAACACCTGCAAATATAATAAGTGAAACTCCATTTCCAATCCCTTTTTCTGTGATTATTTCACCAAGCCAGAAAAGAACATAAGTTCCAGCAATAAGAGTGAAAATTATAGTTGCTTGAGATAAAAGTCCTTTTGCAGTTACATATCCCTGATTTGAAAAAGTTATAAGAAGAGCACCTGCTTCTATAAGAGCAAGGAAAAAAGTTAAATACTTTGTCCATACAGCAATTTTCCTTCTACCTTCTTCTCCGCCTTCTTTCATTAATTCTTCAAGTTTTGGGAAAATTGATCCAGCAAGTTGAATTATGATGGACGCGTTGATATATGGAAAAACACCAAGAGCAAAGATTGAAAAGTTTGAAAGACCTCCACCTGCAAAAATATCAATTAAACTTAATAGTCCTCCTTGAGTTACCGCCTGTTTTAATAATTCTCTATTAACTCCTGGTACTGGAATGAATGTTCCTAACCTAAATAACCCAAAAAGAAAAAGAGTAAAGAGGATTCTTATTCTTAACTCTTTTATTTTTAGTGCATTCTTTAATAAATTCCACATACAATCACCTCTTTATAGTTACTTTTCCGTTAACTTTTTCAATTTTTTCTTTTGCTTTTTTGCTGAAACTACTTGCTTCAAAAGTAAGTGGATACTCTATTTCACCCTCTCCAAGTATCTTAAGATAAGTTACTTTCTTTTCAACTAAACCTTTTTCTTTAAGAGTATCAAGGTTTACAACATCTCCTTCATTAAAATATTTAACAATATCTCTTAAATTAAGAGCAGCAATTTCCTTAAAATTTTTATGTGATTTGTTTTTTAGACCTTTAAGGTGTGGTAGTCTCTTATATATTGGAGTTTGACCACCTTCAAACCAATCTTCTTTACCTCTACCACTTCTTGATTTCTGACCTTTATTTCCATAACCACAATTTTTTCCTGAACCAGATCCAGGTCCTCTTCCAACTCTAAATTTTTTCTTATTAGGATATGGATTAACTAAATTATTAAGTTTGTACATCCTATTCCTCCTTTACTCTGGTTTTTCCAAGAATTTCAGTTTTCTCTTTATATGTTATTAAATTTTTTAGTGCTTCAAGTGTAGCAAAGGATACATTTACCTGATTTGAGGAACCAAATGCTTTAGAAAGAACATCTTTTATGCCTGCTTTTTGTAAGATAGCCCTTACAGGTCCTCCAGCAATAATACCAGTACCAGGAACAGCGGGTTTTAAAAGCACCTTTGCTGCTCCCCATTTGCCCCATGTTTCATGAGGTATAGTTGTGCCTTTAAGTGGTATTGAAATAGTATCTCTCCTTGCTCGAGTTGAGGCCTTTTTTATTGCATCAGGTACCTCGCTTGCTTTACCAAGACCAATACCTACCTTTCCATTTCCATTGCCTACGACAACGAGTGCACGGAATTTTAATCTTTTACCACCTTTCGTTACTTTTGCGACTCTTCTAACCTGTACAAGTTGTTCTTCCATTGTTATTTCAAGTTCTTCGTTATCTATCATTTTTTCCTCCTAAAATTCTATACCCATCTTTCTAATCTCTTCACAGAGAACCTTTAAATTTCCATGATAAAGATATCCACCTCTATCAAATACAATTTTTTTAATTTCTTTATTTAAAAGAAGTTCAGCAAATTTTTGACCAAGAATAGAGTGAATCTCTTTCTTAGATTTTCCTTTTATCAGTTCCTTCACATCCTTTGATAATGTAGATAAAGATAAAAGTGTTTCACCTTTAGTATCATCTATTGCCTGAAGATAAATATGATTTAGACTTCTATAATAAGAAACTCTTGGTTTTTCAGAATCTCCTTTTATTTTTTTTCTTATTCTTGTATGTCTTATTCTTCTTTTTTCTTTCCTTTTTATATCTTTAATCATTAACATCCTCCTTCATCTATTGAGCGCCTTTACTTAATGCCTTACCTGCTTTTCTTCTGATAATTTCATCCTCATATCTTACACCTTTTGCTTTATATGGATCGGGATCCCTTAATCTTCTTATATATGCTGCAGTTTTACCAACAAGTTCTTTATCCGGACCTTTAACAGTAATTCTGATATCTTTTTCAACAATAAACTCAATTCCTGGTGGTGGATCAATTTCTATAGGATGAGTATATCCTAAATAAATTACAAGTTTTTTACCTTGTAAACTTGCTTTATAACCTACTCCATGTAATACTAAAACCTTCTGAAAACCTTTCGTAAGTCCTGTAATCATATTATTGATTAATGCTCTATAGGTTCCATGTAAGGCTTTTGTCTCTTTCAAATCATTCTTTCTTTCAACCACTATCTGAGAATCCGAAATCTTTACAATAATGGTATCAGGAATTTCTTTTTTGAATTCACCATTTTTTCCTTTAATTATAATGAAGTTATCTTTTAAATCTACTGATATATCTTTTGGAATTTCTATTGGTTTTCTACCTATCTTTGACATTCTTTACCTCCTACCAAATAAGGAGAAGCACTTCTCCACCTTGACCTAATTTTTTTGCATTTCTATCTGTAACAACACCTTTTGGAGTTGAAAGTATAGCCATTCCAATTCCATTAAGAACTTTAGGAATTTCATCTTTACCAACATAAATTCTTCTTCCGGGCTTAGATACTCTTTCTATTCCTAATATTGCTCTCTCTTTGTTTTTTCCAAATTTCAAATATATTTTTATTGTTCTTTTTTCATCTTTATCAATAATTTCAAAATCTTTTATATAACCTTCTTCTTTAAGTATTTGAATTATTGATCTTTTCATGTTCGAATAAGGAACTTCAATAACTTCTTTATATACTGAATTTGCGTTATTAATTCTTGTTATCAAATCAGCAATTGGATCGGTAAACAAAATAACCACCTCCTACCAGCTTGCCTTTTTCATACCAGGTATATAACCTGAATGAAAATATTTTCTCACACACATTCTACATAAACCAAAATCATTATAAACAGCCCTAACTCTCCCGCACATTTTACATCTTGTTACTTTTCTTGTTTTATATTTTGGTTTTCTTTTTGCTTTTTCTATCATAACTTTTCTTGCCATAAAAACCTCCTTCAGGATTAACTAACCTTTTTAACAACCTTTTTCTCAAAAGGTAATCCAAGAAGTTCAAGTAAAGATTCTGCTTCTTCATCTGTTTTTGCTGTTGTGATTATTGAGATATCAAAACCTCTAATTTTATCAACTTTATCATATTCTATTTCTGGAAAGATAAGTTGTTCTTCAATTCCAAAAGTGTAATTACCTCTACCATCAAAACTTTTTCTTGATAAACCTTTAAAGTCTCTGATTCTCGGGAGAGCAACATTTATAAGTTTTTCAAAAAATTCATCCATTTTTTTTCCTCTTAATGTTACCTTTGCTCCAATAACCATTCCTTTTCTAACCTTAAAAGAAGCAATTGATTTTTTGGCTTTAATAAATAAAGGTTTCTGTCCAGTAATCAATTTTAATTCTTCTCCTGTTTTTTCAACTGCTTTTGGATCAGTAGTTGCATCTCCAATTCCTCTATTTACAACTATCTTTACTATTTTTGGAACTTCCATAATATTCTTGTAATTAAATTTATCCATTAATTTTGGTGCAATCTCTATCCACTTAGATTTTAAGTAACTCATATCTCCTCCTAAACCTTATCAATTATTTCACCACATTTTTTGCATACTCTAACTTTTTCGCCTGTTTCAAGAAAGAGAATGCCTATTCTTGTTGGATTTTTGCAATGGTTACATACAAGTTGTGCTTTCCAAAAATATATAGGTTCTTCTATCTCCTCTCTTCCACCTTCAGGATGTGATTGAGATGGTCTTATATATTTTTTAACTACATTAATACCTTCAACTATTATTTTTTTCTCTTTTGGTAAAACTTTAAGAACTTTTCCTACCTTACCTTTATCTTTACCTGTCATTATTTTAACTGTATCGCCTTTTTTAATTCTTATCTTCATATCATACCACCTCACTCGCGAGTGAAATTATTCTTAAATATCCTTTTTCTCTTAATTCTCTACAAACTGGTCCAAAAATTCTTGTTCCTTTAGGATTTCCTTCTTCATCAATTATCACAACAGCATTATCATCGAATCTTAAATAAGATCCATCTGGTCTTCTAATCTTATTTTTTGTTCTTACAATAACTCCTTTGCCTACTGAACCTTTTGGAATTGGACTTTTGGGAATTGCGTCTTTAACGGTAAAAACAATTACATCTCCTACTCTACCATATTTTTTATTTGAACTTCCAAGTATCCTTACACAAAGAACTTCTTTTGCACCAGTATTATCAGCGACTTTTAATCTACTGTAAGGTCTGATCATTTTCCTCCTCCAATTCTTTATCTTCAATTCTCTTAATAATTCTTTTAACTCTCCACCTTTTTAATTTAGAAAGAGGTCTTGTTTCCTCAATTTCAACAATATCTCCAATAGATAATGGAAGTTCTGAATGTGCATAAAATTTACTCCATCTTTTAATCTGCTTTTTATATAGAGAATGAGTTACAATTTTTTCTGTTTTTATAACAACTGTTTTTTGCATTTTATTAGAAACAACAGTACCAATTAATGTCTTTTTCATTGGGCTATCTCCTTTTCTTTAAGAATGGTAAGAATTCTTGCAATCTCTCTTCTTACAACTCTGATTCTTGTAGGATTTTTTAATTGATGAGTTGTTTGTTGAAATCTTAAATTAAAAAGTTCTCTTCTCAATTCATCAAGTTTATTATTCAATTCATTATTTGTTAATTCTCTTAAATCTTTTGCTTTCATGTTAAACCTCTCTTTTAACTATTTTTGTTTTTATTGGAAGTTTATCTTGAGCGAGTTGAAGTGCTCTAATTGCTTCTTTTTCAGGAACACCTTCAAGTTCAAAAAGAATTCTTCCTGGTTTAACAATAGCAGTCCAGAATTCCGGATCACCTTTTCCACCACCCATTCTTGTTTCAGCAGGTTTTTTGGTTACAGGTCTATCTGGAAATATTCTTATCCACATTTTTCCACTTTTATGAGATGCCTGGGTAAGTGGAAGTCTTGCTGCTTCAATTTGACGTGAAGTGATCCATCCAGGTTCAATTGCTTTTAAACCAAAATCACCAAAAGAGAGCTTGTTTCCTCTTGTTGCTATTCCTTTTGGTCTTATTCTATGTTGTTTTCTCCATTTAACTCTTTCTGGCATTAACATATTACACCTCCACCTCTTCTCTATTAAATCTTCTTACTGATATTTCTCCTCTATAAATCCACACTCTAACTCCAATAACACCAAATTTTGTAACAGCAGGAACATAAGCATAATCTATATCAGCAGTTAAAGTTTGAAGAGGTACTCTACCTTCTTTAAACCATTCAGTCCTTGCTATTTCAGCACCATCAAGTCTTCCTGAACATTGAACTTTTATTCCTTTTGCTCCGCCTTTTATTGCTCTTGCTATTGTTTGTTTCATTGCTCTTTTATATGATGCTCTTTTCTCAATTCTATCTGCAATAAATTCTGCTTGAAGTTTTGCTGATATTTCGGGTTTTTTCACTTCAACTACTTTTATGTCAAGTTTCTTTTCTCCAACAATATTTTGTAGTTCATTTCTTAATGTTTCAATATTTGCTCCGCCTTTTCCTATTAAAACTCCTGGTCTTGCACTGAAAATTATTACTCTTACTTGTTCTCCTTTTCTATATATTTCAACTGAAGAAATGGCGACATCTCTACCGAGTTTATCAATTTTATTTCTAATTAAAAGATCTTCAAAAAGTATATATGGAATATCTTTTTTTGGAGCAAACCAGAAAGCCTTCCAGTCTTTTGTTATACCAAGTCTAAATCCAAATGGATTTGTTTTCTGTCCCATTATTCCTCCTTCTTCTCTTCAACATAAACAGTTATATGAGATAATGGTCTTCTAATTATATCTGCTCTACCCATACCTCTTGGTAGTACCCTTTTCATTACTGGTCCCTGATCAACAAAAATCTTTTTAATATAAAGATTATCTTCATTCATCTGATAGTTATTTTTAGCGTTTGCAACTGCTGATTTAATAGTTTTTGAAATTGGCACTGCAGTTCTCAAAGGTACAAATTTTAAGGTACTTAAAGCTTTTTTAGCATTCATTCCACGAACTAAATTTGCAACTTTTCTTGCTTTTTTTGGAGATATTCTAACAAATCTACTTACAGCCTTAACTTCCATTCTCTCCTCCTGATCTTATTTCAATGAAGTAGATCTTTCTGTGGGTCTATTATGAGATCTAAAAGTTCTTGTAAAAGCGAATTCACCTAATTTATGTCCAATCATGGCTTTTGTTATATAAACTGGTATATGAGTTTTACCATTATGTACTGCTATAGTATGCCCAACCATCTCTTCAGTTATTGTTGAATCTCTTGACCATACCTTTATTATCTTTTTTGAACCCTTTTCATTCATTTCTCTTATCTTATCAAGTAATTTAGGGTCGACAAATTTTTCTTTAGCCATTTTTATCTCCTCCTTTTAACTATATAAATACTGCTTGGTTTTTTCTTTTTTCTTGTTTTTTTACCAAGTGTTGGTTTTCCCCAAGGTGACAAAGGAGAGGGATGACCAACTGGTGCTCTTCCTTCACCACCACCATGTGGATGATCAACTGGATTCATTGCAGCACCTCTAACATGAGGTTTTCTACCAAGATTTCTCGTTCTTCCTGCTTTACCTAACTCAAGATTTATATGATCGAGATTTCCTACCTGACCTATGGTTGCTCTACAATTTATATTTATTAACCTTATCTCTCCAGATGGCATTTTAATCTGTGCATATTTCTCATCTTTACTTAAAATTTGTGCTTGTGTTCCTGCAGAACGAGCAATCTGTCCGCCTTTACCTGGTTTTAGTTCAATGTTATATACAACTGTTCCAATTGGTATATTTTTTATAAATGTTGTGTTTCCTGGTTTTAATGGAACATTTTCACCAGAAAGAACAGTATCTCCAACATTAAGCCCTATTGGAGCAACAATATATCTTTTTTCACCATCAGCATATTTAATCAAGGCAATTCTTGCTGATCTATTAGGATCATATTCAATGGACGAAACTTTCCCAGGAATACCATCTTTATCTCTTTTAAAATCTATTATTCTTAATAATCTCTTTGCTCCACCGCCTCTAAATCTTATAGTAATTTTACCCTGATTGTTTCTTCCACCTTTCTTTTTTAATCCAACGACAAGGCTTCTTTCTGGTTCTTTTTTTGTTATTTCATTTTTTTCAATATAAGTTAAATTTCTTCTACCAGGACTTGTGGGTTTTACCTTTTTTATTCCCATTTTATACTCCTTTCAATGTATCGATTGTATAACCTTCTTTTAATGTAACTATTGCTTTTTTCTTTTCGGGAGTTTTTACAAATTGATATCTTGTTCTTCTCTTTTTGGAATATTTTTTAACAATGTTAACATCTTCAACCTTAACATTAAACATTTCTTCAACAGCCTTTTTTATAACTTCTTTACCTGCATCTTTATAAACAAGAAAAATATATTTTCTCTCATTTATAAGTTTCTGACTTTTTTCAGTAACTATTGGTTTTATTAAAGCTTTTTCAATCATTTCCCCATACCTCTTTTATCTTTAAATATGCTTCTTTTGTCATTAACAAATAATCATGTTTCAGGATTTCATAACTATTAATGAACTGGTAATATAAAGGAGTGATTTTAGGAATGTTTCTAAAACTTTTCTCTATTTCACCATTTTCATCACTATATACAATAAGTGCAGATGAATTTATGTTTAACTTTTTTAAAAATTCAGAAGCATTTTTGGTGCTTGGTTTTTCAAAAATAACATCTTTAATTATTATAAGTTTTTCATCTATTAATTTCTGACTAATTGATGACTTAATTGAAAGTTTTTTTATTTTATCAGGAATAGAAATACTAAAATCCCTGGGTTTGGGACCAAAAACTACACCTCCGCCTTTCCATATTGGAGAACGAATCGAACCCTGTCTTGCTCTTCCAGTACCTTTTTGACGCCATGGCTTTCTACCTCCGCCACTAACCTCTCCTCTTCTTTTAGTAGAAGCAGTTCCTCTTCTTAAAGCACATCTTATATATCTAATATGAGCAAAAATAGAATTATAATGAGGAGGAATGTTAAATTTTTCAGGAATTTCTTCACTTTCAATTAATTTTCCTTCTTTATCATAAACTGGTATTGACATTATTCACCTCTTATTAATAAAATTCCACCATTTGGTCCAGGGACAGCGCCTTTAATTCCTATCAGGTTATTATCTTTATCTATAAAAACAACTTCAAGATTTCTAATTGTAACATTATCAAAACCCATATGACCTGGCATTCTTTTTCCCTTAAATACTTTTTGAGGAGTTAATCTGTTTCCAATGGCACCTATTCTTCTATGTGAAGTTGAACCATGAGAATCAAAACCTCCAGCCATACCCCATCTTTTCATAACTCCCTGGAAACCTTTACCTTTTGATAAACCAGTAACTTTTACCTTCTCACCTTTTTTAAATAAATCTACTTCTATAATGTCACCTTCATTTTTATCAAAATCTCTTATTTCCTTTAAATATCTAAAATATTCATTAACTTTTTTCATATGACCTTTTAAGGGATTGTTAACTTTCTTTTCTTTTATTTCCTCAAATCCAAGTTGAACTGCTATATATCCATCCTTTTCTAAAGTTTTTTTCTGCACAACCTTACACGGACCAGCCTTTAAGACTGTAATAGGTACAACCTTACCATCTTCATTAAATAATTGAGTCATTCCAATTTTTTTAGCTATAATACCTTTCATATCAAGCTCCTTATAACTTAATTTCAATATCAACTCCTGCAGGAAGATCAAGGTCCATTAATGCTTTAGTTGATTCTGGTGTTGGATTTAAAATATCAATTAATCTTTTGTGAATTCTCAATTCAAGTTGTTCTCTCGAATCCTTATCTATATTTGGTGCTCTTAAAAATGTATATATTGTTCTTTCCGACGGAAGTGGTATTGGACCAGATACTTCTACACCTAATTTTTTTAATGTATTTACAATCATAATTGCTGATGTATCAAGAATTCTTGAATCAAAAGATTTTAATTTAATTCTTACTTTACTTTTTGTTTCTTTCATATTTCACCTACTCAATAAGTTTTGATACAACACCTGCACCAACAGTTCTTCCACCCTC
>JBAMLT010000159.1:0-6771 GCA_039793425.1 Caldisericota bacterium | reverse complement strand
TACAAAAGAGATATATACAAATTTTTAACATTTCTTGATAAATTATCCCAGTGAAAGTAATAAACAGGGTAAATGAAGATAATTTTACATACTGAGTCATCAATGGGTTGGGGAGGACAGGAAATTCGTATCCTTCAGGAAGCAAAAGGTATGAGAGGTAGAGGATATAGAGTTTTAATTGCTGCAGAAGAAAATAGTGAAATTTTAAAGAGAGCTAAAAAGGAAGGTTTTGAAGTATTTGCTGTTAAATTTTCAAAATATCATCCACTTTCTTTCTTAAGAATTAAGGCTTTGATAGAAAAAGAAAAGGTTGATATAGTTAATACCCATAGCTCCAAAGACAGCTGGGTTACTACAATTGCAGCAAAGTTAGCCTCTAATAAACCTAAAATAATTAGAACAAGACACTTATCAACTCCAATAAAAAATACTGCTCTAAATCGATTGATTTATAATGTCTTACCTGATATTATTATAACCACATCAGAAGAAATAAGAAAAAACATGATAAATATAAATAAATTCAATCCTAATAAAATTTTCTCAATCCCCACTGGAGTAAATTTAGAAAAGTTTGATCCTGAAAAAGTTAAACCAATATTTAATAGCAAAGAATTCAAGGTAGGAACAATAGGAGTTTTAAGAAGCTGGAAAGGACATATATATTTGTTAGAAGCTATTCCTTTAATATTACAATATATTACCAACATTAAATTTTATATCGTAGGAGACGGACCACAAAAACAAAACATTGAAAATCATATAAAAAAATTAAATATAGAAAAATGGGTTATTATGTTAGGACATAGAGAAGACATCCCTCAAATATTAGCTTCATTAGATGTAGTTGTTCATCCTTCCTATGCTAACGAGGGAGTTCCACAGGCTATCCTTCAAGCAATGGCAATGAAAAAATGTGTTATTGCTTCAGACATTATAGGTATTAGGGAAGTTGTGATTAATGAAAAAACAGGTTTACTTGTGCCTCCTAAAAAACCTGAAGAAATTGCAAAAGAAATTATACGTGTTTATAAGGACCCAAATTTAAAAAAAATATTAGGCACAGAAGCCCAAAAATTTGTAAAATATAAATATTCCACAGATGAAATGTTCAGAAAAATAGAAGAAATATATAAAAAATTCCCTAAAAATGAATTCTCGAACGCCATTTAGAATATTGCAATTTTTGTTTATAATTTATAGATTTCCGAAATTAATTTTAAAAAGGATTTTAAAATATAAAAAACCCAACAATCCTAAAAAAATATTAATTATTCATCAACTATTTTTGGGAGATACATTGATGACCACTTCTTTATTAGCAAAGATAAGAAAAAATTTTCCTACAGCTGATATATATTATGCTATGCCTGAAGTGTTTATAAAACTGTATTCTACAAATCCTTATGGTGTAGTTCCTGTAGGATTTAATGTATTTAAGTGGAAAACATTTTTAAATTTGTTGAAACTACCTAAATTTGATTGGGCAATAATTCCGGGTGATAATAGGTATGGATGGACAGCTTTCGCTATAGGAGCAAAATGGATTACAGGATTTGCTGGAGATACTCCTAGATATAAAAATTGGTGTTTTGATGAGCTTAAATCTATTCCTAATATTCCTCAATCATGGTCTGATATTCTTACAAACCTTGTGGAAGGAATAGACCCTGACCCATTTAATTTTAAAGAATGGCCACAGCCTTCTTATAAACCATTTAAAATGCCACCAGCTAAATATGTATTATTACATATAGGAGCAAAATCCAGACTTAAATTATGGGACAATCAAAAATGGAAAAAAATTATAGAATATTTAAAACAATATCATCTAAAGATAGCCCTAAGTTGCGGGCCAAATGAAAAAGAATGTTTAAATGGAATAGACATAAATGATCCTAATATTTTTCTTTATCCAGGAAATCTCGATCTTGTTCAAATGTGGGAACTTATAAAAAAAGCATGTTTATTAATCTCTGTAGATAATGGAATTGCTCATTTATCCAAGATAATTGGAACCCCAACTATTTGTCTTTTTGGTCCAGCTTCTGCTATATTATTCGATAAAGGACGATTTTGGCAATATTGTCCTTTTCTCTCAATTTCAAAACCTATAAAGTGTAGAAATCAAAATAAAATGTTTAAAAGAAATATCAACTGGATCCAAACATGTCAAAGACTACCACATCAATGTTCAGAGGCAAAATGTATGGAAATAATAGAAGTAGAAGACATAACCAACGCTGCAGAATTTTTTATTAAAAAATGTTGCGAATAGGATTACTTATTGATTCATTAATTGGTGGTGGTGCTGAGCGAGTAGTATTGAATCTTTTTTCAATATTTAGCCGCCTAGGCCATGATCCACATATAATTTTAATTAAAAATAAAATTGATATACCAATTGAAGAAGTACCTTCTTCTAAAATTCATATTCTTTCAAAAGACGGAGTTTTAAGTCATAATAAATTTCTTAATAAATTAATGTTATCACAAAAACTCAAGCAAGTCATTAGAAAAATCGAAAGTGACGGATTGAGTTTTCATTTTTACATTTCAAATGCAGAGGATATGGATAGAATAACCAAAATAGCTAAACTGCCAAATGTTTATATAAGATATAGAAATTGCATGTCAGAATATATTAAAAACAAAATAGGAAATAAAGGCTATATAAAAACATTGATAAGAAAGTATCGTTTTTTAAGGAAATTTAGGAAAATTTATAACAATAGACACATAATCACTGTCTCACAAGCTTTAGCCGATGATATTTTAAAAAATGTAGGAATCAAACCAAAATCTATAAAAACAATTTATAATCCCTTTAATTTTGAGAAAATTAGAAAATTAGGCAATGAGAAAGAAGATTTACCTTCTGAACCATATATAATTTATGCTGCCAAATTTGAAAATCGAAAACGTCATGATCTTCTGATAGATGCATATTATAAAGCAAATATTCCTCATAAATTAGTTCTCATAGGAGGTTGTTATACAGAATCTGATAGGTTGACTTTTAAAAAATTGTTAAATCAAATCCATAGACTTAAGCTGCAACATAAAGTTATTCTCCCGGGTTTTCAAAAAAATCCTTATCCTTGGATAAAAAACGCTTCTTTATTTGTTATGTCTTCTGATAGTGAAGGACTTCCTACAGTTTTAATAGAATCTCTAATATTAGGAACTCCTGTTGTAAGTACCGATTGCCCCACAGGACCAAGAGAAATATTAACTGGACAGCTTAGTAAATTTCTCTCACCGCCTGGTGATTCGGAAGCATTAGCAAAAAATATAAAGTCTGCGCTTGATAGTTATCCTGAAATAAATGAGGATATATTAAAAAAATTTGATGAAAATTATGTTGCAAAACAATATATTGAACATTGTTTAAAAAAATAAATAAATTATAATAAATAAATTTATGTGCGGAATTGCTGGAATTTTTAAGAAAAATTTTATTAACCCTTTATATATAGAAAAAATGCTATCTGTGCTATCTCATCGAGGCCCTGATAAGAAAGGTTTTGTTTGTTTTCAGACAGGAAAGCACAAATATTATCCTCTAAATTCAGTAAAAAATATTCAATATTCAAAAAATTTTGATTTTATTTTAGGGCATGTAAGATTAAGTATAATTGACTTGACAGATTCAGCACATCAGCCAATGTCAGACGAAGAAAATAAACTTTGGATTGTTTACAATGGAGAGATTTTTAACTATAAAGAGTTGCGTAAAGAACTAGAAAAATTGGGATATAGGTTTAAATCTAATTCTGATACTGAGGTATTATTGTATGCATTTAAAAAATATGGACAATCATGTCTTGAAAAATTAAGAGGATTTTTTGTGTTTTGTATATATGACTCTAAAAACAATAAGCTTTTTATAGCAAGAGATAGATTGGGGAAAAAACCACTTAAATACTATTGGGATGGAGAGTATTTTTGCTTTGCATCTGAAATTAAGGCATTACTTCAATTGCCATGGATTAAAAGAGAAATTTATATGAAAGCTGTTGAGCAATACCTTTCGTTGCGATATATTTTGTTTCCTTATACAATAATAAAAGGAATTAAGAAATTACCTCCAGGATGCTTTATGGAATTTTTTCTTGATACTCCCCAAAAAGAACCTGTTATTACTCGATACTATTTCCCATGTTTTCAACCTAAAATCAATATTTCTTATAATGATGCAAAAGAACAATCTCTGAATTTATTAAAAGAATCAATAAAATACAGGTTGATATCTGATGTGCCTTTAGGTTTATTTTTAAGTGGCGGGATTGATTCATCCACTATATTGGCTGTGTTATGTTATTCTACAGAAAATTATAAAATTAATACGTTAACTGCAGGATTTACAGATTCTAATTATGATGAAAAATATTATGCTAGTTTAATAGCAAATTTTCTAAATACTAATCATATAGAGAAAAATATCATATTAAATCCTAAAGAAGATTTAACTAAAATAGTATGGTATTTTGACGAACCTTTTGGTGATCCATCTGTTATTCCAGTATTCTATCTTACAAAAGCTGCTTCTCAGTATTTCAAAGTAGCTATTACAGGAGATGGCGGAGATGAGTTATTTGGTGGATATAAAAGATATTACATACATTACAGAAATCGTTTTATTAACTATTTACCTTTTAAAGCACTTTATAGAATTATTAAAGCTTTTAATAAAAAAATCCCGTTTAATTGGGATAAAAAACACAGTTGTGGTAAAGTTTCAAGAATTATGGAATCTATTTCTGACAATTTAATAAACACATATCCGTTGAGATTTTCAGGATTTTCTCTAAGAATGCAAGAAATTTTATATAATGCAAATTTCTCTCATAATGAAAAAATTTGGCCAGATGAAATTTTAAAACTTTTAGAAAAGACAAAAGTATCAAATTCTATGGAGATTCTTATGGCATTAGATCAAATCACATACTTATCAGAAGATATTTTAGTTAAAGCTGATTTAGGAGGAATGGCTCATAGTTTAGAAATTCGAAGTCCTTTTCTTGACCATATATTTGTTGAGTGGATCAATAAATTACCTTTGTCATATAAAATAAATAAAAAAATCCTTAGAGATATAATTAGAGATAAAGTTCCAGTTGAAATATTAGGTAGGAAAAAAGCTGGGTTCAATCCACCTATTGGTAAATGGATGAAAACTATTCTAAAAGACGACTTATTTTATTATCTTCTTTCAGATGAAAGCCCATTTTGTTTATTTAAAAAAGAGGAGATAAAAAAAATAATGGATCTACACTTTTCAGGGAAAATCAATTTAGGAGAACCTTTATGGATTCTTTTAGTATTAGGAATTTGGCTAAAGACTTATAATTTAGAATTATAAATATGCTAAAAAATTACTTCATCGATAAAGAAAAAATATCATTCATAAATCTCGTTCTTCTTTGTGTTCTTATTTTTGTTCTTCCAATTGCTCATACAGCGACCATTCGTTCGGTTGCTATGTTTACTCCTATGCTTCTTTTATTTGGGAGATATTTTATTGCGAAAGATTTTAAATGGATAAAAACTTCCTTTGAATTGCCATTTTTTGCTTTTTTCTTGATGGCAATTATTTCTATATTTACCTCAGTTGATAGGCATGAAACAGTCAAAGAAATATGGGGAGAATTAATTGTACCTATTTTGCTTTTTTATACAACTTATTATGCTATAGAAAACAAAAATCATGCATTCATTTTGTTGAAAGCTTTATTTATAGGAAGTCTGGTTTTTAGTTTATATTCTTTTTATGATTTTTACCAGCATGGTGGGAAATTTTTTACAGTTGTTTACAAAGCTGGAGGCTTAAGAGATCCTGGAGGTGGTGAGGTTGCTGCTTTATATCATACAATGGTTATTCCTTTCATATTTTGGGCTCTATTTTATTGGAAAAATACTAAAGAAAAAATTTTATTATTTTTTATTTTCTTAATTAATCTTGTAGCTTTTTATATAACATTTGTCCGTGCTGGCATGCTTGCTTTAGCATTTCAAACTGTATTCATAATTGGAATTCTTTTAAGAGAAAAAAAATGGATTTTGAGCATCTTTCTTGCTATAATTCTGATTTTTACAGTCCACCTGTACGTTGAAAAAAAGATGCTTCGTGAACTACATAATGAAAAAATACCTTCAATAAAAGATTACATAAAAATGTCTCCTGAAGAAATCGCAGGAACTAATCCTTCATCAATGAAACAAAGATTAGCTATGTGGAAAACAGCAATAGAGAAAATTGCTGAAAATCCATTCTATCCTCATGGTTATGGCAGATTTTTATTTGGTAAAACTGTAAGAAATGAAAAAAATAAACATTTTATTTATCCTCAAACACATAACACTTTTATAGGTATAACTTTTGAGCTTGGAATTCAAGGTTTGGTAGTCTTTCTCTGGATAATAGGAAAGTTCTTTTTTGTGTGCTGTAAATACTGGTATAAGTATAAACAAAGCATTGTTAAGTATCTCTCAGTTTCTCTAATTACAATGATGATAGGTTACTGGATTAATAACTTTTTTGAAAGCTTTGATGGTGATGACAGCAAATTACTTTTTATGATGCTTCTTGGTATTGGTATGGCAATTATGCATAAAACGCCTAAAGAAAAGGAATTCAAATGCTGAATAAAATTCTCTTTATCAGACGTGACAACATTGGAGACCTTGTATGTACTACACCAGCGATTCATGCAGTAAGGAAAAAATATCCTCATGCAAAAATAGGTATACTTGTTAACACCTACAATG
>JBAMLT010000158.1:0-6858 GCA_039793425.1 Caldisericota bacterium | reverse complement strand
TGATAATCAGAAAGACAAGACCTTCCTTAAAAATGACCTGCTGGGCTCCTTTTCTTGAAATGTTGCAAGATTTTGGCATTTATGAGTATTGCTTTATCAATAAATCAGACCTAAACTTATTATTGAATGGTAATATTATTTATTTCAGGAGCGTTGACAAGATTAGCAAAATGAAATCAACGGAGTTTAATTATATATTTATAGAAGAAGCTGATGAGATTGATTATGAGACATATCATATCTTAAAAACAAGATTATCTGCGAGAACTATTGAAGGGCAACCTAATCAAATGTTTATAGCTCTTAATCCTGTCCAATGCTGGATACAGGAAAAGATATTGAATAACCCTAAAGAACTAAAAGATGTGAAAGTAATCAAATCAACTTATAAAGATAACCCATTTTTGTCAAAGGAATATATTAAAATACTTGAGGACTTAAAATATCAAGATGAGAACCTGTATAAGATTTATTGCTTGGGCGAATTCTCGCAAATGCCTAATAAGATTTACACCTATAATATAATAGATAATTATGATAGTATTAATGCCGATGAGATTATTTATGGACTTGATTTTGGATTTAACAACCCTACCGCTTTAATTGAAATAAAAATGAAAGACAAAGTTATATATGAAAGAGAATTATTATATCAAACAGGATTAACTACAGAACAAATAATAGATAGAGTGAAATGTTTGGCTACCCCAAACAAATATATCTTTGCTGACGCTGAAGATGCAAGATTAATTGATGAAATGAAGCAAGCAGGATTAATGGTATATCCTGCCTTGAAAGATAAAAAATCTGTTTATAATGGCATTATGCTTGTAAAATCTTTGAAAATCAATATTGATATTAATTCTGTTAATCTTATTAAAGAAAAAAATAACTATATCTGGAAAAAAAGACCTGATGGAAGTTTATCAGATGAGCCTGTGAAGTTTTTAGACCATTTGCTTGATGCTGAAAGATATGCTTTATATACATATTTCAAGCAAAATAATGTAGAAAATAAAACCGATGCTCTAAATTCTTTTGTAAATTATTACATAAAATCTTGACAAAAGGATTTGTTTTTATGGTAGAATTTAAAGAATGGCGAAGGTAAAATCCTATCTTAATAATAAAACCTGTTTAATATACGATTATGGTTTATGTCTTGAAGTAGCAAGGAAATTAGCAGAAAAATTTGACAAAGTATTTTATTATGTCCCGTGGGCTGATGCTTTCCCGACAATAGAAAAATCTTTGATAGGACGAGGTTTTGAAGACGAAGGAGTTTTTAGAATTAATTCTTTCTGGGATTATGTTGATGATGTTGATTTGATTTGTTTTTTTGATACTTATAATCAAGATATTGTTGAATATCTTAAAGCAAAAGGTTATCCTGTTTTTGGGGCTGGATTTGGAGAGTTTTTAGAAACAGACAGAGAATTTGGGCGAGCAATTCAGCAGAAAGCAGGACTTCCGACACAAGAAACTGAAAAAGTTATTGGACTTGAAAATTTGAGAGAATATTTACAAAATCATAATGAAGTTTATGTCAAACTAAATTCTTTTAGGGGATTGATGGAAACTTTCTATTCAAAAGATTATGAAAGTTCAAAAGTTTTTCTTGATTATATGTCTGAAAAATTAGGGATGGCTCAAAGCTTCATTGAGTTTTTGATTGAGAAAAAGATTGAAGGTGTAGAACCTGGATATGATGGATTTGTTGTTAATGGGAAATATCCTTCAAAAGGTATTTTTGCTTATGAAATGAAAGGCTCTGGATATATTGCGAAAGTTTTAGACTATCAAGATATACCAGAACCTGTGAAACTTATCAATGATAAACTTGCTCCATTTTTTGCTGAAAACAAAATCAAATCCTTTTTTTCAACTGAAATTATTGTTGATGAGAACAAAACAGGTTATCTTATAGATCCGACAATCAGAAGCCCTATGCCAGTTCCAACTGCTGTTCAACTTGAAATATATGATAATATTCCAGAGTTTATTTATGAAGCAACTGTCAATGACAAATTAATAGATTTAGAACCGAAAGCAACTTATGGTGGTGGTATTGCTCTGGAAAGCGATTGGGCTAATAATCATTGGCTTGAAATCATAATCAGAGATAAAGATATTTTACCTTATGTGAAATTTAGACGAGTAATGAAATATCAAGATAGATATTATGCTATACCAGGTTTTTCTTCTCTTTGCTCTGTTATTGCTATTGGAAATTCTATTGATGATGTAATAGAACAAGTAAAACAGAGACTTGATTTTATCACAGCATTTGAAATTGAGAAAAACTATTCAGGGCTTTTGGAGATAAAAAAAGAAATAGAACTTGGTAAAGAAAAATATGGACTTATTTTTTAGGGGCATCTATGAATATTCTTGATAAAATAATTCAAGTTTTCAAAAAACAAGAACCTACCAAGCCTTTTGTTGATGTTGAGTTAGCAACTGATGAGACGGCAATTTATAGAAGGCTTTCTTACACTCCTTATTTTGATGATGAGGTTCTGGATAGGAAAAAAATTAAAGTATATCAACAAATGATGACTGATGATGAAATATCATCTTGTATTGATACTTTGAAAACGATTAGATTGTCATCAGGATGGGGAGTTCTTCCAGCATCAAACAATGAAAGAGATGTAGCAATAAAAGATTTTGTTGTTTTTAATCTTGAAAATCTTGAAAATTCTTTTGAAGATGATCTACGAGAGATAATGTCTGCTGTGGAATATGGAGTTAGTATAAATGAATTGATTTGGCGAGTATGTGATAAAGGCGAATATAAGGGCAAAATTATAATAGGGAATATAAAGCAAAAAAATCCTGATAAATTTAATCTTTGGACTGATGATTTTGGAAATTTACAAGAATATGGTGTTGTTAATGTCTCTGCTTATGACTTTGGAAGGAAATATCCGACAGAAAAGTTTATTATCTATTCTTTTGCAAAACAATTTGAAAATATTTGGGGAAGATCTGTTTTAAGAAGTCTTTATGACTTGTGGATCATCAAGCAAACACTCATCAAAGCCTGGGGAGTATATCTTGAAAAATATGGTATACCACCAGCAAAAGCAAAAGTCCCATTTGCACATTTTCAGAATACAGAAATGGTCTCAAGAATAAAACAAGCACTCAATCAATTGAGATTTGAAAGTAATATAGTCATTCCTGATAATATTGAGATTGAAATTTTAAAAACTGACACAAACTCTGGAAGTCCTTTTGAAAATGCAATAAGACTTATAAACGAACAAATTAGAAAAAAAATTTTAGGTCAAACACTCACAGGAGAAGCAGGAAGTTCAAGTTATGCATTAGGTAAAGTTCATTTCAATATCCTGCTTTTTTATGTGGAGCAGTTAGGAAAAGATTTAGCCGAAAAAGCAATTAATAATCAACTCATTAAAAGACTTGTTGATTATAATTTTGCTGATGTAGAATATTATCCAAAATTTGCTTTTAATCCTCTTGTTCAAGAAGATGTAGTTCAAATCATAGAAAAATATTATGCTGGCGTTCAAAATGGGATTATAAAGCCTTTACCAGAGGATGAGAATAAAATCAGAACTTGGTTGAAATTTCCTGAAAGGGAAATTGAAGAAGAAAAGAACAATGAAATTGAAATGACAACTTTTTCTGAAAATAAAAACAAGATATTCACAGGAGTTAGAAGAAGAACATTTACAAAATTTGAAGAGAAAGTAGATTTTAAAAACATTAGAGATACAATAGAAAGTCAAACATCAAAATACACTATTGATATTGCAAAAATACTTGAAGAGAGTTTAGAAGACTTGTATAAGCAAATTGAGAAAAAAAGAATTTTTGATGAGAAAAATATCAAAGCAGTTGAAGATTTAAAAATAAAATATTTAGGTGATATAAAAGCAAAATTTTTTGATATGTTTCAAAATACTTACAATCTTGCGATTAGAGAAGCAAGAAAAACTTTAATTGAAAAAAAGAAATCTTTGAAATTTCAAGATATTGATTTTAGAAAATTAACACCGAAGGAAGTAATAGAATTTTTCAATACGAAGTCTTATTTTATGACACAAAAAGAAAGAGATGCTATTTTTGGCATAATAAAGCCGATAATATTCAATACAATAAAATCAGGTGGGACAATAAAAGATTTTATAAATCAAGCAACAGAAAAAATGAATATATATATTCAACAAGGAGTAATTGATGAGGAGGAAAAATATTCAAGCAGTAGATTAGAAACTATTATAAGAACAAATGTAAATGAAGCATTTAATTATGGTATGAGACATTATTATGAAGATCCTGAATTAAATGGTTTTGTAGAAGCATATCAATATTCAGCTATACTTGATGATAGAGTGAGACCTAATCATGCTATATTAGATGGAAGAGTTTTTAAGGCGAGTAATCCTGTAATTGATAGAATAACCCCCCCTAATGGATATCGATGTAGATGCATACTTGTTCCTGTTGTTAAAGGTGAAGAATGGGAGGAGAGCACTTTACCTGCTGGTTGGCAACCTGATGCAGGTTTTGAAAAATAGGAGGTGAGATGATTTATTATGAATACTCTGTTTGGACTAAAAATGGTTTTGAACCTGTTATGGATTTAATAGAAGGTTCAGAAGTTTTAGTTTATAACATTATAACGAGAATGAATAAATTTAAACAAATCAAAAATCTTAAAAAAATCATCTATAAAAATAATTTTCAATTAGAGAACACTATAAATTCTTATATTTTTGCCGACAAAAGTTTTTTGCTTGATAAAAGTCATAGCAAAATTAGCCTTAATGAATTAACTACTGATAAAAAAATTTTTTGTAATGCTACAACTCTCTGGATATTAGATGAGATTTTAAAGATACCTTATGAAAAATTTTTTTATACATTTGATTTGGATGAAAATGATTTTGTTCTTGTAAAAAATTCTTATATGACGCCTATATATCTTAGTTGGGAAAAAGAAGGAAAGATCTTGACAAGGGGTTGTAAAAACAAACTAAAATAAAAGTGTATGCCGAGTAAAGAAGAACTTGAAAAATTAATTCAAGATTGTATGAAAAAGAAAGGTTGGACTTATGAACATTGCTTACGATATATTGCTGGTGGAATTTGGGGTGGTCAACAACCTTTTGTTTCAGATGTTCATCAGCCCAGTTCTGTAAAAATAGAGAAACAGAAAAAAACAAATTTTTTTACTATTGAAGCAGTGCCTATTTTAAAAGTCGGTAAATGGACTGATATGCAAGGGACTAATGTTGAGTTTTCTCTGAAAGATTTAGACGAAATTTCAAAAAACACAAATGCACTTTTAAAATCTAATATTCTGGAACCTCCATTGAAACTTGGACATAATGAAAGCCAAAATTTGACTGATGGACTTCCAGCGTTAGGTTATGTTTCAAAAGTTTATCGTCTTGGAAATGTTTTATATGCTGATTTTCAAAATGTCCCAGAGGTAATTTATAATCTCATAAAGAACAGAGCATATAGTAAAGTATCAGCAGAAGTTTATATGAATTTTAGACATCCTGATACAGATGAAAATATAGGAAAAACTTTAAGAGCAGTTGCTTTATTAGGTGCAGATTTACCTGCAATAAAAGGGCTTGGAGATATTGAGAAGATTTATAATGCGAAAGAATTTTCACAAAATTATCAAGTAGTTAATTTTAGTGAAAAAGAATTAAAGGAGGAAAAAATGAAAATGACATTAGAGGAAGTAAAACAGATATTGCCTTGTTGTGTTGAGGATGTAAAAAGATTTATGGAGGAAGATAAGATTACTGAACTAACCGTTGATAAATTAGCAGAGTATATAACAAAAATAAAGATAAAAAAATTACAAGAGGAAGAGGCTAAAATAGAATGCCCAGAAGGATATAAGTGGGATGAAACAAAAGGAGAATGTATACCTGAAAAAGTAGGTATAAAAGTAGAAGGTCATATTTGCCCGAAAGGCTACAAATGGGATGAAGAGCAAAATAAATGTGTTCCTATTGAAATAGCAGAAGAAAAAGAGAAAAATAAAAAGCAGGATGAAAAACCTGAACTTGATATTGAACCTAAAAAATGGGATAAAGAAAAACTAAAAGAACTCATTAAAAATAACGAGCAAGCAATAAAAGATTTTAAATTTGAAAATGATGAGAGACCACCAAAGGGTTGGTGGAACGAGTGTATTGATGCTGTCTCTGATATTACGGATACTCCTGAAGCTCTTTGCGGTTGGATTTATTTTCATCGTATGGGACCTAAAAGAAAACAGGAAATAGAAGCAACAAGACAAAAAGAAGATGAAAAAAAACAGGATAAAAAAGAAGAACAAACGAAAATGTCTGAAAATGAATTGACAATAAAAATGTCTGAGCTTCAAAAAAAGATAAAAGATTTAGAAAAAGAGAAGATAAAAAATATGATAAATGAATTGAAAATGAAAAATAGAGATATTCTTTTGCCTAAATTTGATGAGTATATAGACAAATTCAGTGAATATTTTTCAAATAAAAATGAAGTTATAAAATTTGGTGAAAAAGAATTTTCACCATTTGAAGCATTCTATAAATTCATAAATGATTTAGTTGCTTCCAAGAGGGTCATATTCTCCGAGATAGTGAAGGATAATGATCTCAAACTTAAAGAGGAAATATCCCAAACTATTGCTTCTTATGAAGCGAAAGGGATAAAGGTCAAGAATGTTGAATTGGCTATATTAGCCGAACACATAAAGAAAGCGGAGAATATATCCTATGAGGAAGCATTAAAAAAAGCACAGAAGAAAATAAAAGAAAATGAGTAAGGAGGAATTATGTCACAGCAAGCACCCATACAGAAATTGTCTTTTACAGC
>JBAMLT010000157.1:0-44256 GCA_039793425.1 Caldisericota bacterium | reverse complement strand
TCTCAATTTCAAGAATTATATCTTTACCATTTTTCAATTTTTCGTAAACAAATTCTTTGCTTGTTCCATAATAGTAATCATAAACCTTAGCCCACTCTATAAAAAAATCTTTATCTATCATTTTTTCAAATTTCTCTTTATCAATAAAAAAATAATCTTTTCCTTCAACTTCACCTTCTCTTTTTGGTCTTGTTGTATAGGAAACTGAATATAATAAATCAGGTAAATTTTTCATAACTTCTTTAATAATTGTTCCTTTTCCTGAACCTGAAGGTCCGGAAATAACTATCAACATAGAAAAATTATATCATTTTTTTAGAATTGCTCTTTAAGAATATCTATTCCTTTTTTGAGTTGACTATCCATATCAGGTTCATTTTCATAAGTTTTGTATTCAACAGTTACATCTGGCTCTAAACCTTTTTTGTCAAGAGCAAATAAACTTGGAGTTAAATATCTCTCTGTTGTTAGAACAAGTCCATATCCATTGCTTAAATTGAATATTGTTTGAATTAAACCTTTTCCATAAGTTTTTTGCCCTACAAGAGTTCCAACTTTTCTATCTTTGATTGCTCCTGCAAGAATTTCACTTGCTGATGCAGTATTTTCATTAACAAGAACAACAAGTGGAATTTTTATTCCTGGGCCATTAGATTTAAATTCTTTTCTTTCTCCTTTTGTTTCAGAATAAAAAAGAGTTCCTTCAGGAACAAAATATGGTGCAACTCCATTCAAAGATGATAAAAGTCCGCCAGGATTATCTCTTAAATCAAGAATCAAACCTTTAATATTTTTTAAATTATTAAATGCTTCTTTTATTTCACCTGGTGTTGAATCTGTAAAAGTTAATATTCTAATATAACCAATCTCATCTGAGATTTTTTTATATGTTACTGTTTCTGCGACTATTTTTTTTCTGATAATTCTAAATGAAAGCGTTTCACTATCTTTTAAAACTTTTAAATTTACATATGTTCCTTCTTCTCCTCTTACAAGATTAGCAACTTCATCAACAGATTTACCTTCAACATTAACTCCATCAACTTCAATAATATAAGAGTGAACTGGTAAATTTGCTTCATAGGCAGGTGAATTTTTAAATACCATTAAAATTTCTATCTTACCATCTCTTGCTCCAATTAAAACTCCAATTCCTGTATATTCACCTTTCAAATCTTCTTTTAGACTTTGATACTCATCTGGAGTATAAAAATTGGAATATGGGTCATTTAATGAAGATACAAGTCCATTTATTAAATCAATTTCACTCTTTTCATCAACATATTTTGTATTTATAAGATTTGCAACTTCATTTAAAAGAGGGAATTCAGAAGATACAGGTGTTTTTATAATATAACAGGATGTAAGAACTCCTAATAAGAAACCTAATAATAAAAATATAATGATTGATTTTTTCATTTTTTCTCCTTTCTTATGGCAACCATTTGGTTGGATCAACAGCCTTGCCATCAATTCTTATTTCAAAATGCAAATGAGGTCCTGTTGATAAACCAGTATTATCAACATAACCGATTATGTCTCCCTGCTTAACATATTGGTTAACCTCAACTACAAAATATTTTAAATGTGCATAAACAGTAGTAATATTACTACCATGTCTAATAAAAACAACAATTCCATAAGTTCCAAGCCAGTCAGCATAAATAACTATCCCTTCGGCAACTGCCTTAACTGGGGTTCCTGTATCAGCATCAATATCAACACCCGAATGAAACATCCATTTTCCATATATTGGATGAATTCTCATACCAAAAGGAGATACAATTGGTCCTATTACTGGCCATATAATATTTCCAACTTCAGGTAATTTTTTAGCAAGTTCAGCCTTTTTAATAATCTCTTCAATTTTTTTCTCCTGATTCTCAATATCTTTTTCAATATTTGATATTTCAACCTTATATTTTTCCTCATTTGCTTTCAATTTATTTAGTAGTTCAGTTCTTTTATTTTCTTCAATTTTTAATGATTCCTCTAAACTTATAGATTCGTTTAAAAGAGATTCAAGGTTGGCTTTTTCGTTTTCTAATTTTTTCTTTTGCTCAATTAGGTTTAATTCTTTTTCTTTTAATAAATCAAGTTCTTCTTTATTCGATCTAACAAGTATATTGATTAGGTTGATTCTATTAAATAAGTCTGTGATCGTTCTTGAAGAAAAGTATATCTCAAGAGGTGGTTCATTTCTCAATTTATAGATTAAAAAGATTTTATCACTTATATGATTTTTATCTTTTTCAATTTCCATTTGAGTTAAAGAAATATTATTTTCAGTAATCTGAATATCATTTTTTTTGTTTCTTATCTTTTTTTCAAGATTAGATATTTTTAAACTTACATCTTTTATATTTTTTTCAATATCTTCAAGTTCTCCAAGTATTGTAACTTTATATGCTTCAGTTTCTTTTAATTTTGATTCAATATTTTTAAGATTTGATTTTAAAATCTCAAGAATTTTTTTCTCTTTTTCTAAATCATCATCTCCAACGATTGTTTTAGGAAAAAATAATATTAAAAGAATAATAATGAATAGAATTTTTTTCAAGGGTAAATCTCCTTTAAATATCTTCTTAATACAAAATATGAAACAATAAGTGAAATAAAAATTACGGAAAGGTTTAAATAGATATAGAAAGATGTATTCAATTGGTTACTTAAATTTTGATTTTCAACAAAAGGAAGAATTATATTCAATAATTTTGTAATTTCTGAAAATGATTTATTAAGTAAAAATGATGAAATTGTTCCTCCAATTAAAGATAAAATTATTCCTTCTATATAAAATGGTCTTTTAATAAAAGAGGGTTGAGTTCCAACCAGTTTCATTATCTCAATATCATCCCTTCTATTATATATTGAAACAGTGATATTGGAACCAAGAAAAAATACAAAAATTCCAATAAAAATTGAAACTATTATGATGCTTAAAAACGTGAATGTTTTTATTGAAAAGAGAAGTTTATCAACAAGGTCTTTTGAATAGAAAAAATCAGAAACCTCTGGTATCTTTGAAATTTTAGATGTTATCTCATTTATAGAATATACAGAATCTGGTTTAACAAAAAATGTTGGAGGAAGAGGATTTTTATCAAGGTCTTTAAATATAGATTCATATTCAGGATATTCTTTTATCAATTCTTCAAGAGCAACATCTGGTGATATATATTTTACAGATTCAACACCACTAATATTAACTATTTCATTTTCAATTTCTTTGATTCTTACATCATTTGTATCTCTATTCAAATAAAAAGATATTTCAATTTTATTTTCAATTCCCTTTTTTACCTCATTTGAATAATTTAAAAAGTAATAAGTCATTCCAATGCTATATATAGAAACAATTATTACAAAAATACTTATAAGAGTTAAAAAGCCAGATCGTATTATATTTATTAAAGATTCTTTAATTTCTCTAAGAAATATGCGGATATTTTTCATATAATTTCTTCCCATCTTTAATATACAATATTCTTTTATTATATTTTTTAATTATCTCTTCATTATGAGTTGACATAATTATTGTTGTTCCATTTTCATTTATTTTAATAAAGAGATCAACTATATTAAATGAAGTTTTCCAATCAAGATTTCCTGTAGGTTCATCTGCTATTAAAATATCTGGATTATTTACAATTGCCCTTGCAATTGAAACTCTTTGCATTTCACCTCCAGAAAGTGTATGTGGAAATTTATTTGCCTGCTCATCTAAACCAACCATTTTTAGAATACCTAATACTTTATTTTTTATTGATTGAGGTGAAAATCCCTGTATCTCAAGCGGAAAGGAAACATTTTCATAAACTGTTTTTCTTTTGAAAAGTTTATAATCTTGAAAAATCATACTTATTTTTCTTCTCAATAAATATACTTTTCCATTATATTTAGTTAAAGAAGAGTTATTAAAAAAAATTTCTCCTCTTGTTGGTTCAATTTCTTTATGAATCAACTTTAAAATTGTTGTCTTACCTGCGCCAGATGGACCAACAATGAATAAAAAATCACCTTTATTTAATTCAAAACTTATATTAGATAATGCTTCTTTATCATCATAAAGTTTTGAAACTCCGACAAATTTTAGCATTTATCCATTTAAGTCAGTATAAAATGTATTAGCAGCAATTGCGCCATCACTACAAGAAGTTATAATCTGTCTTAATGTTTTTTTTCTAACATCACCAGCAGCATAAATAAATTTTTTATTAGTTCTCATATCATCATCTGTAATTATAAAACCTTTTTCATCAAGAGCAACTTCTCCATTTAAAAATCCACTATTTGGAATTAAACCAACATATATAAAAATTCCATTGATATTGAGTTCGTAAGTTTTGTCTTCTTTAATATTTTGAATTATCACTTTTTCAACCCTTTTCTCACCTTTAATTTCTTTAACTATTGAGTTTAAAATAAATTCAATTTTTTCATTCTTGAATGCTCTTTCCTGTAATAATTTTGCAGCACGAAGTTTATCTCTTCTATGAATAATATAAACTTTATTCGCAAATGTTGTTAAATATAATGCCTCAGTTATTGCTGAATCACCGCCTCCAACAACTAAAACATCTTTATTCTTGTAGAAAAAAGCATCACATATAGCACAATATGATACTCCCTTACCAGTAAATTCTCTTTCTCCAGGGATTTCAAGTTTTTTTGGACTTGCTCCTGTTGCAATTATAATACCCTTTGATTCTAATATAGATGAACTTGTTTTAATTTTTTTTATCTCACTATTTATATTAAGACTTAAAACTTCATCTATTAAAAATTCAACATCAAATTTTTTTGCCTGCTCTTCCATTTTATTAACAAGTTCAGGTCCTTTTATTCCCTCAGGAAATCCAGGATAATTTTCAACAAGATCTGTAAGTGCAGCCTGACCCCCTATACCTATTTTTTCTATTAAAAGAGTTGATAATCCAAATCTTCTTGTATAAATTGATGCTGATAAACCAGCAGGACCACCACCAATAATGATAATATCATGCATTAGAAATTTCAACCTCCTTATTAGATTATTCTAAGAGAACTTTTATACCAGGCAACTCCTTGCCTTCAAGGAATTCAAGAAGAGCACCTCCACCTGTTGAGATATGAGTTACACAATCTTTACATCCAAATTTATTTATTGCTGAAATAGTATCACCACCTCCAACAACCTTTATATTATTATTTTTACATAGTGCTTCAGCTATCAATCTTGTACCTAATGAATATTTTTCCATTTCGAAAATACCAAGAGGTCCACTCCAGAATATTGTTTTCGCATCTAACAATTCTTCAATAAACATATCTATGGTTCTTGGTCCAATATCAACCCCATACCAGTCATATGGTATTTTTTCAACAGGGACAACTTTATTATCAGCACCTTCTCGCAATTCTTCAGTTGTATTAACATCAACAGGTAAAATCAATTTAACACCTTTTTTTGATGCTAAATCAATTATTTCAAGAGCAACTTTTTCCATTTCACTTTCAAAAATTGAACTTCCAATATTATATCCTTCTGCTTTTATAAATGTGAACGCAGCTCCACCACCAATCAAAATAACATCAACAATATTTACAAGATTTTTTAAAACTCCTATTTTATCTGATATTTTTGCACCACCAATTACCAAAACAAAGGGTTTTTCAGGATTTTTAATTAGTTTTGATAAAATGTTATATTCTTTCTCCATTAAAAAACCTGCAAAAGAAGGAATGATTGTTGGTAAAAGGAAAACTGAAGTATTGGCTCTATGTGAAACTGCAAAAGCATCACTAACATATATATCACCATATTTACTTAATTTTTCTGCAAATTCTTCTGATTCTTTTTCTTCTTCTTTATGAAATCTCAAATTTTCAAAAAGAATAACATCTCCATTTTTCATATTATCAATAATTTTTTTTGTTTCTTCACTGAATATATCTTCAATTAAAGGTACTTTCACTCTCAAAATTTCTGATAATTTTTCACTTACTGGTTTTAATGAAAATTCTTCCTTTTTTTCACCTTTTGGTCTTCCAAAGTGGGTAAGTATTATTATTTTAGCCCCTTTTTCTCTCATAAAATTAATTGTTGGTAAAGTTTCTCTTATTCTTGTATCATCTCTGATTTTTCCAGCATCATTTAATGGAACATTGTAATCTACTCTATAAAGAACTTTCTTACCTTCTAAATCTAAATTTTTGATTGTTCTTAAAGGCATTTAAACCCCCTTATCAAAAATAAATTTTGTTAAATCTGCTACTCTTACAGAATAGCCCCATTCATTATCGTACCAAGAGAAAACCTTTACGAGATTCCCATCAATTACATCTGTAAGTGTTGCATCAATTATTCCAGAAAGCTCACTCCCTTTAAAATCAGAAGAGACCACTGGTTCTTCCGTATATCCAAGAATTCCTGACAAATATTTTTCAGAGGCTTCTTTTAATACTCTGTTTACGTCTTCAGGTGTTGTTAAGTTTTTAACTACACAGGTAAAATCAGTAATTGAAACCGTTGGGGTTGGTACTCTTAAAGCAATTCCATTTAATTTTCCTTTTAATTCTGGAATAACAGTTGCAACTGCTTTTGCAGCACCAGTAGTTGTTGGTATTATATTTGTTGCTGCACTTCTTGCTCTTCTTGGATCTTTTTTGTGTGGTGCATCAAGTAGAACCTGATCATTTGTGTATGAGTGTATTGTCGTCATTAAACCTTTTTCGATGATAAAGTTTTTGTGTAAAACTTTTACAACTGGAGCAAGGGAATTTGTTGTGCATGAAGCGTTCGATATTATTTTATGTCTTTTAGGGTCATATAATTCTTCGTTTACTCCTAACACTATTGTTATATCTTCATTTTTTGCAGGTGCTGTAATTAATACCTTTTTTGCTCCAGCTTCAAGATGTGCTTTTGCTTTTTCTGCATCTGTAAAAACCCCTGTGGACTCAATTACAATATCAACTCCAAGGTCTTTCCATGGTAAGAGGTTAATATTTTTTTCTTTGAAAAAATGTACCTCCTTACCATCAAAGATAAGTTTATCCTCTTTAATTTCATAAGAAAAATTGTAAATTCCATAATTTGAGTCATATTTTAGTAAATAGGTAAGCATATCTAAATCAAAAAGGTCATTTATTGCAACAATTTCAATTCCTGAATATTTTTTCTTTAATGCTTTAAAAACCTGTCTTCCTATTCTCCCAAATCCATTAATTGCAACTCTCACTTAAAGCCTCCTTTCTTTTTTTAAATATAACAGAAAAAATGTTTTTTTAAAAACTATTTCCTTCTTCTTTCATTTTTAGATGGTATATTAAGTTCTTCTCGATATTTTGCAATTGTTCTTCTTTTCAAATAAACTCCTTTTTTAATTAATATTTTTACAATTTCTGAATCAGAATAGGGTTTTTTCTTATCTTCATTATCTATGATATCTTTTATTAACATTTTGACTTTGGTTCCAAAAACACCTTTTTTTACACCTTCTTTTCCAAGTAAAAATTTAAAAGGTAATATTCCTTTTGGTGTATCAATATATTTCTCATTAACAATTCTTGAAAGGGTTGAAATAGATAAATTTAAATCATTCGAAATTTCTTTTAAAGTAAGTACATTTAAATATCCTGAATTTAAAAAGAAATCTTTTTGCTTATTAACAAGATATTCAGCAACTTTTAAAACCTTTTCTTGTCTTTCAAGTATTAAAAATATAAGATCTTTAGCATCTTTTACTCTATTTTTAAAAAATTCTTTTTCTTCTTTGGTCAATTCAAAAATTCTTGATTTTATATCATTATAAAGATTTTCATTGAACTTAACTTTTGGGAAAATTTTGTCATTATAATAAACTCTTAACTCTTTATCTTCTATTTTTAGAAAAACTTCAGGAGTTATATACATATTTATGCTCTTCTCAAGTATATGAGAAGGGTAAATGTAAACTTTTTCTAATTTTTTGTAATATTCCTCTTCTATTTTTTCACCTTTTAATAATTTATCGATGATATTTTCATATTTTTCTATATCTTTTTTATCTATTTCATTGTCTCTTAATAATTGAATAATTATACATTCTTTAATATTTTTTGCAAATACTCCTGGAGGATGTATCTCATTTTTCAAAATTTCAAGTACTTTCTCTACCTCTTTTTTATTTTTTTTGATCTTATTTGAAATTAAATCGATTGAAATATTTAAGAAACCATTATCATCAATATTACCAATCAAATGAAGAGCAATGTTTTTTTCTTCTTCATTAAAATTAAATAAAATTATCTGTTCTTCGAGATAATCTTTTAATGTTTTTTCTTCTTTAATTAAAGATTCGAAAAGTTGATAATTTCCTCTATCTTCATCATCGAAATCTTCTATATCAAGAATTGAATCGAATCTATTATCTTCAAGTTCAATGAATGGATTTTCCTCCCAGCGAGATTCTATAAGTTCTCTTAAGTCGAGAATTGGATATTGAAGAATGGTCATTAATTGGTATAAATTTTGTTTTAAATATAGATTTTCTTTTAACGAAACAGTTGTTCTTAATTCATTTCTATTCTTCATTCATAAACCTCTCTTTCAACTTTACTATTTTTCTTAGTCGGTGATTTACGCATGATTTAGAAACTCCAATTTTTTTAGCAAGTTCATTCAAACTTAAATATGGATATTTCAACTTTAAATCTATTGTTTCTCTTAATGAAGGAGATAATTTTCTTGTTAAACCATTCTTTTTTAAATAAATTATAGCATCTTTTATCTTTAAATATGAATTTATTGTTTTTTTCAAATTTTTCATCTCTAAATTAATATTTTTTGTAAGTTTATTTTTCATATCTTTAATAATACTGTTTTCTAACATTTGAATGAAAGAGGCTGATGCTCCCAAATAGAGTAAAAATTCTTTTATACTTTCTCTATCCTGAAGATATAATATTGTATATTTTTTTCTATCTCTCTCTTTAAAATTAAAATGTATTATTTTTAGCATCTCAAATATCTCAAATATTGAAGATTCACTTTGAAATCTAAATTCAAGATAATAACCTTTTTGAGGATCTCTAATGACTCCAGAACCAAGAAATGCACCTCTTAAAAATGCTTTAATGTTTTCTTCATTCTTTGGCTTAAAATGAACTTTTAAATCATATTCATCTATGATTTTTAAATTTAGTAAATCTTTTAATAAAATGTTTAGTTCTATTTCAAAATATTTTTTCCCTTTTTTCTCTATTATGTTTAACGATTTTTTAAAACCAACAACTTTTAATAATTTTATTACTCTTCTTGCAACTTCAGGAGATGAAAGTGTAAAATTTAATTTAATTTTTTCTTTAGCGATTATAATTTTACCTATAGATAAAAGAAGGCCCTGAATTTCTGATAATATTTCATCAGGTTTACTTACTTCTATTTTAAGTAAATCTCTTTTTACTTTCTGTGTGAAGTAATCTAATTTCTCCACTTCAATATATCTTTAAGCACCTCTCTTATTTTTAAAAAATCATGTCTTATATATCCATTCTCAACTGTTACAAAGTTATCTTTAATAATTTTTAAACCCAATTTCTTTAAATTTTCTTCATCTATTTCAACTGGATAAGAACCAACCTGCTTATATTTATTTAAATAATATTCACCGATTTCTCCTTTATTAACAATTATATAATTAAAAATATTATTCCCAGTATATTCATAAATTTTTTGGACATGCATAGATGCAGTATAATTATCTGTCTCTCCTCTTTCTGTCATTAAATTTAAGATATATACCTTTTTTGCATTTGATTTTTTTATTGATTCTATGACAGAAGGAAACAAAAGAGGTGGGATTACTGAGGTGTATAAACTTCCTGGGCCTATTATTATCATTTCTGCAGTTTCAATTTCATATAAAACTTCAAATGCTGGCTTTGCATAAAATGGTTCAAGCGTAATTTTTTTAATTTTTTTCCCTTTACTTCTAATATTTGTCTCTCCTAAAACACTCTCTCCATCTTCAAACTCTCCTCTTAAAGTTATTATACTTTCTGATACTGGTAAAACTTTTCCAGACAAATTTAAAGATTCTTCTAATTTTGTTATTCCATAAATCAAACTATCCTTAAGTTTAATTGAACCTGCGATTATTAAATTTCCAATTGAATGACCTTGAAGCGTTTCTCCCTCTTTAAATCTATATTGGAAAAGTTCTTTTAAAAATTCCTCACTTTCAGAGAGAGCAATTATACAGTTTCTAAGATCACCTGGAGGGGGAATACCAAGTTCTTCTCTTAATTTTCCAGAACTTCCGCCATCATCAGTTACAGTTACAATTGCAACTGGATAAAATGGGTATTCTTTTATACCTCTTAGAATTGTTGATAAACCAGTTCCTCCACCACAGGCAACAACTTTTTTTACTCTGCTTTTAAATCTATATTTATGTACAATATTTACAACTTCACTTCTTTTTTCTTTTAAAAGTGCTGTAAAAAGAGAGTTCATCAATTTGCTGAAACCAAAAACAAGAAGAAAAATTCCAAGTAACATATATAGAAAAGCAATCAATCTTGTTAGCCAAATAGGAAATTCATAATTTCCTTTCATAAAAATTATTATAAAGTTGATTATATATCTTTTTATGGCACCCAATCTTGTAAAATCGAGAATGACCATAAGTCCCAAAGATAAAATAATTAGACCTATTATCATAAGAAGAATCCATCTCTTTATGTTCATTCCAGGGTAAAGCCATTTTAAAAAACCTTTTATTTTGTTTTCTTTCATTTTCTTATGTCTCTATGAAATATTGTACATCTAAATTTATTTTTTTCCAAAATCCTTTTAACCTCTTCAGCAATTACAACAGAACGATGTCTTCCTCCTGTGCATCCAAATGAGATTATAAGAGAACTTTTTCCTTCATTTATATATTGAGGTATAAGAAAAAAAATTAAATCTTTCAACCTATTTAAAAAACCTATTGTCGCATCATTTGATAAAACAAAATTTTGAACTTCTTCATCAAGACCTGTAGTGTTTTTTAAATTGTTCATATAAAATGGGTTAGGTAAAAATCTTACATCAAACATTAAATCAGAATCTAACGGAATTCCATACTTATAACCAAAAGAAATTATTGTTATTGAAATTAAATTACTTTTTTCTTCTCTTAATATTTCCACAATTCTACTTTTTAGATCTGACGGTTTCATTTCAGTTGTATCAATTACAATGTCACTTATCTCTTTTATCATTTTTAATTTATCTTTCTCAATTTTTATTGAAGAACTTAGCCCTTCTTCACTATATAAAGGGTGTTTTCTTCTTGTTTCTTTATATCTTTTGATTAGGATTTCTTCATCAGCATCAAGAAAAATGATAAAAGGTTCAATTCCTTTTTTATTTATATCTTTTATTATTTCTGGAAAATTTACATCAAAATCTTTTTCTCTTATATCAAGAGTTATTGCAACTTTATTAGTATCTGCAATTCCTTTCTTAAAAATTTCAACAAATTTTTCTATCAAATTTAAAGGAAGATTATCTATGCAGAAATAACCTATATCTTCAAGAAATTCAGAAGTTTTAGTTTTTCCTGCACCTGAAATTCCTGTTATGATAACAAAATTTTTATTTTTTTCCATCACATAAATTTTAACATACAGAAAAATGTATTATAATAATATTTATGAAAAGAGGTGAAATTATGAAAAGAATGTTTATCATTTCATTAACAATTACAATTTTTATTTCAATATTTTTAACTTCATGCTCATCAAACTCACCTGAGGCAACTCTTAAAAAATATTTTAAATATATAATGAGAGAAAATTATGAAGAAGCATATAAACTTCTCTCAGGTGATATGTTAAAAGAAAAAGGTAGTTTGGATGATTTTAAAGCATCATTTGATTTGATGAAAAAAAATAATAGAAAAATAACAGGAGTTAGAATTGAAGATGTTGTCTTGTCAACAGATAAAAAAAGAGCAAGAGTCCATTTTGTCTTAACGATAAACGAAAGTGGGACTGATGTGGAATATAGGGGTGCCTACATACTTATTCTTTATGATGAAGGTTGGAAAATTGAAGGTTCAATTTTTTAAAAATGAAAAAAGTTTTAATAAAAGTAAAAAGTGTTAAAGGATTCTGTACTGCAAATCATAAAGTTGGTGATACATGGGTGATCGATGATAATATTTATGTACCTCAAAATTTATGCATGCATGCTTTTTATGTTTTATATCCCTGGATTCAAACAATGAGGATGGGTGGAGAAATTCCATGGAGCGAAAATAATGAAATTGAAGTTCCTTGTATTGATACAGAAAATATGGTAATTTTTTCTTTAAAACAAGAATAAAAAATGAAAAGTGATATTGAAATAAATAGAGATTATAAACCCAAAAAAATAAATGAAATTGCAAAACTAATAAATATTGATGAAAAATATTTAATCAAATATGGTGATTATATAGCAAAGATAAAACTTAATATTTTAGATGAGATAGAAAAAAATAAAAAAGGAAAATATATTCTTATAACTGGTATAACTCCAACTCCTTTGGGTGAAGGAAAAACAACGACAACTGTTGGTTTAGGAGAAGCATTTGGAAAACTTGGTAAAAAGGGTTTAATATCTATAAGGCAACCTTCATTAGGTCCTATTTTTGGAATAAAAGGCGGAGCACATGGTGGAGGATATGCACAAGTTTATCCAATGGATGAATTTAACCTTCATTTCACTGGAGATAATTATGCTGTCTATACTGCACACAATTTACTTGTATCATTTTTATATAATTCAATATATCATAAAAATCCACTTGATATTGATTTAAATACCATACAAATTAAAAGGGTTATTGATATTTCAGATAGAGGATTAAGAAAAATTATTGGTGGTGTTTTTGAAAATTATGTTCTTCATGAAAGTGGATTTGAAATAACATCTGCATCTGAAATAATGGCGATTTTAGCCTTATCAAAAAATTTAAAAGAACTAAAGGAAAAACTTGGAAAAATCATAGTTGGATTTAATCATGATAAAAAACCTGTTTATGCTGATGATTTACAAGTTACTGGTTCTCTAACTGCATTAACAAAAAATGCCTTAATGCCAAATTTAATTCAGACAATTGAAGGCACTCCTGTTTTTGTCCATACAGGTCCTTTTGGAAATATCGCACATGGAAATTCATCAATAATTGCAGATTTAATAGGAATAAAACTATCAGATTATCTAATAACTGAAGCAGGTTTTGGAACTGATCTTGGGGCTGAAAAATTTTTTAATATAAAATGTAGATATTCTGAACTTAAACCAGATATTGCTGTTATAGTTGTAAGCATAAGATCTTTAAAGATGCATGGAGGTGTTGGAAAAATTTCACCAGGTAAACCTCTTCCAAAAGAGATATTAGAGAAAAATTTGGATGCTGTTATAAGTGGTTCTGAGAATTTAAAAAAACATATTGAAAATATTAAAATTCATGGAATTAAAGTTATAGTAAATTTGAATTATTTTGAAGGTGATAATAAAGAAGAAATTGAACTATTAAGAGATATATCACTAAAATCTGGAAGTGATGATTTTGTGGTTTCTGAAGTTTTTCTAAAAGGTGGTGAAGGGGGAATTAATCTTGCTAAATCAATAATAAATTTAACTGAAAAAGAAAGAAGTAAATTTAATTTTCTTTATTCTTTAAATACGCCAGTAAAAGAAAAAATTAGGATAATTGCAACAAAAATATATGGAGCAGATGATGTAATTTTCTCAAATGAAGTAATAAATAAAATTGCACTTTTAGAATCACTTGGATTTTCAAATTTACCAATTTGTATGGCAAAAACACATCTATCTTTATCACATGATTCAAAATTAAAAGGAAGACCAAAAAATTTTGTTCTTCCAGTTGATAATATTAAGATTTCAAATGGTGCTGGTTTTATCGTTATTTACTCTGGTGAAATCAGTACAATGCCATCTTTACCATCAAATCCTATTGGGAAATATATAGATGTTGGGGATGATGGTAATATTTATGGCTTAAAATAATGGGTGAAATAATCGATATTGAACCTTTAAAAGAAAAATTATTTTTTGATATTAAAAATGAAATTTATAAAATTGATAAAAATAAAAAAATTGCTTTTTTAATTTTTTCTGAATCCTTTGATGCAAAGATTTTTTTAAATGAACTTAAAGAATTATTTGATTTTTTTAAATTAAAATATTTAGAATATGATTTTATTAATAAGAATATAAATTATATATTTAAAACAATTAATAAATTAAATGAAGATAATAAAATTTATGGAATTCTTCCTATAAGACCAATTCCTATAAATATAAATGAAGAAATGATATATTCAATTATAGAACCAAAAAAAGATATTGATTGTTTGGGCTTTGAAAATTTAGGAAGGTTATTTGCTTTTAAACCAAAATTTATTCCTGCTGTTGCTGAAGCGTCTTTTGAAATTTTAAAAAGTTATATTTATAAAAAATTTAAAAATTTAAATTATTTAATTGGAAAAACTGCAGTAATTGTTGGAAGAAGCATAAATACAGGTAGACCTTTATACATTGTTTCACTAATGAATAATCTTGTTCCAATAAATCTTCACTCAAAAGTAAGCGATATCGGAAAATATATAAAACTCGGGGATATAGTTTTTACATGTTGTGGAGTTCCTGAATTTATAAAAGGAGAAATGGTTAAAGAAAATTCTATCATTATTGATATAGGAATAAATAAATCAAAAGAGAATGAAATAGTTGGAGATGTTGATACAAAAAGTGTTTTAGATAAAGTAATGGGTACAACTAAAGTTCCTGGGGGTGTTGGTGAAATAACAAAATTAATTTTAGTAAAAAATTTTCTTAAAACTTTTTATCCTATCTAAATTTTTTTACTCCTATTTTTTTACAATATTTTTCAATTGGACAGATTGAGCATTTTGGAGAGATTGGTGTACAGATATTTTTTCCAAAATTTACAAGATAATCATTTAACTCAATCCAATATTTTTTTGGCACTATTTTTCTTAACTCAAATTCTGTATCTTCTGGTTTTTTTGTTTTTACTAATCCTAAGCGATTTGAAATTCTATGAACATGAATATCAACAGCAATACCATCTTTATTAAAACCCTTAGTTATAACAATATTTGCTGTTTTTCTTCCAACCCCTGGAAGTTTTAGAAGTTCATTAAAATTATCTGGTACTGACCCATCATAACTATCAATTAAAATTTTTGAAATCTCTTTTAATCTTTTTGCTTTTACCTTATAAAATCCAATTGAATATAAAATTTTCTCAAGTTTCTCATTTTCCATTTTTATTAAATCATAAGGAGAATTAATTATATTAAACAAATCATTACTTATTTTTTCAGTCATTTCATCTTTACTTCTCTGTGAAAGTACACATGAAATTAAAATCTTAAAAGGATTTTTTTCTGTAGAAACTCTATCAATTAAAGTTTTATTATTTTCTTTATAATATTCTCTTAATTTTTTAATTATATTTTCAAGACTCACTCTCTTCTATATGGTTTAAGAATTGAAGAAGGTGCTATTGCGTTTCTTGCTACAAGTACTAATACAATTATTGTTAAAACATATGGCATCATTAAGAAAAATTGATATGGAATATTAAATCCTATTGCTTGTAATCTTAATTGAAGTGCATCAACTCCTCCAAACAAAAGTGCTCCTAAAAGAACTCTTGTTGGGTCCCAGTTTGCAAAAATAACAAGAGCAATACAAACCCAGCCTCGACCTCCAACTATTCCATAAAGGAACATATTAAAATATGCAAGAGTAAAAAATGAACCGGCAAGTCCCATTAAACCACCACCAATAATTAATGCAATATATCTTGTTTTATAAACATTTATTCCAAGCGCATCTGCTGCTTCAGGATTTTCACCAACAGATCTTAATGATAATCCAAAGTTTGTTCTGTAAATTATAAAAGAAACAACTGGAATCAAAATTAATGCTATATATGTTAATATATATTGATCAAAAAGAATTGGACCTATTATTGGAATTTTAGAAAGGTATGGAATTGTTAAAGTTTTAAATGTTTCAATAGTTGGAGGTATTTGAGGTGAACCAATAATCTGCCTATAAGTAAAAAGAGATAAACCAGATGCAAAAAGAGTTATACCCAGACCACTTACATGTTGAGAAACTCCAAGATTTACAGTAAGAAAAGCCATGAGTATTCCAAATAAAATGCCAACTAAAATTGCACTGAAAACTCCAAGCCATAGATTATTAGTAAAATATGTTACTAAAAATGCAACAAGAGAACCGAAAAGCATTATGCCTTCAATTCCTAGATTTAAAATTCCTGATCTTTCACAAAATACTTCACCAAGTGTGGCAAGAATAAGAGGAGTTGCCATTCTTAAAGTTGCTGAAAAAAGTCCTATAAAAAAGCTAATTGATAATATATCTTTCATTCAACCCTCCTGATTCTATATTCATATAAAATTAACATTGCAAGGAGGACAAGCAGAGTTATTCCTTGAATAACATCTGCAATAAATGATGTAACTCCTGTTGCTCTACTCATATACTGAGCACCAGTTATAATAATTGCAAAGAAAAAAGAGGCAAATAAAACACCAAAAGGATTCAAACCCCCAAGCATCGCTATAACAATTCCAGTATATCCATAACCAGGTGAGATATTTTCTGTTAAGTGATAATGTAATCCAGCAACCTCTCCAACTCCAGCAAGAGCAGCAATTCCTCCACTAATAAAAGAAGTTATAATTAATGTTTTAGTAACATTTATTCCAAGAAAATTACTTGCATTAGGGTTTGCGCCTATAGCTCTGATATTAAATCCAAGTTTTGTATGTTTTATTATTATATAAACTACAAAAACAGACAGTAATCCAATAATCAAACCAAAATGAACCCTCGATTTTTGTAATAATTTTGGAAATTCTGCATTAGGTGAAATCATTATTGATTGTGGCCACATTGTAACTGGGTCCCTCCATGGACCTTCAAGTACTGCAGTAACTAAATATAAAATTATATAATTCATTAGTAATGTTGTAACAACATCATCAACTTTTAATTTTGCTTTTAGATATCCTGGAATTAAAGCCCATAATCCACCTGCAATAAAACCAACAATAATTAATAATAAAATATATAAAAAAGAAGGTAAATTAAAATTGCTTATACCAGCCCAAGTTGCAGCAAGTGCACCTGCATATAGTTGTCCTTCCGCTCCAATATTCCAAAATTTTCCTGTAAAAGCAAATGAAACTGCAATACCAGTAAGAATCAAAGGAGTTACTTTTACAATGGTTTCCATTATTCCTAATCTTGTACCTAAAGCACCGTAAAAAATACTATAAATAGATGTAATAGGGTTTTTACCTGCTAATAAAATGATTATTGATGAAAAAATAAAAGAAATACCTATTGCAATAAATGGAAGTGCTATTCTAAACCAGTTTGGAACAGATTCTCTCTTCTCCAATCTAAATTTAAGCAATGGCATGAAGTTCCTCCTTTTTTGTTCCTGTCATCATCAACCCAATGTCCTCTCTTGAAAGTTCACCTCTTTTTATTTCACCCATTATTTCTCCATTATAAATGACTAGAATTCTATCTGAAAGATTAAGTATCTCATCAAGATCTTCAGAAATTAAAAGAACTCCACCACCTTTATTTCTAAGTTCAAGTAATTTTTTGTGTATATACTCTGTTGCACCAACATCAAGTCCTCTTGTTGGTTGTGCAGCAAGAATAAATTCAGGATTCATAGATAGAATTCTTGCTAATATACACTTTTGTAAATTTCCACCTGATAAGGTTTTAGTTTTAACTATCAAATTTGGAGTTCTTATATCAAATTCATCAACAATTTTTTTACTATAATTTTCTATATTTTTATAATTAAGAAATAATTTTCCAGAAAAAGGGGTTTTATCATAACATTCAACTATTAAATTTTCAAAAACTGGCAAATCAAGAATTAATCCAAGTTCCATTCTATCCTCGGGAATTCTTCCAATTCCTAAATTTATCCTTTCTTTTGGAGATTTATTTGTTATATCAATGTTTTTAAAATATATTTTTCCTTTTAAGGGTTTCTTTATGCCACTTATAATTTCCTCAAGTTCCTTCTGTCCATTACCAGAAACACCAGCAAGTCCAACTATTTCTCCCCCTTTTATAATTAAACTAACATTTTTTAAAGCAATATTTCCTCTATGACTCAATGCATTAATATCTTTTAATTCAAGAATAACATCTTTTTGCTCTGAAGGAGTAAGAGAAATTACATCAAAAACTTCTTTTCCTACCATTAAGGATGCAAGTTCTCTTCTATTTGTCTGTTTTGGATCTCTTTCTCCTGATACCTTACCATTTCTTAAAACTACTATCCTATCACTAATCTCAAGTACTTCATATAGTTTATGGGAAATGAAAATTATAGTTTTACCCTCTTCCTTTAAAATTTTTAAAGTTTTAAATAATTCTTTTACCTCTTGAGGAGTTAAAACAGCGGTAGGTTCATCAAGTATCAATATGTCTATGTCTCTATATAAAATTTTTAATATTTCTACTTTTTGTTTTTCACCAACAGAGATTTCACTTATTTTTGCATCAGGGTCAACAAAAATTTCATATTTTTTCATATAATTTTTAATTTTTTCTTTTGCTGTTTCTACATTTATAATGAATTTATTTGTTTTCAAACCTAAAATTATATTTTCAGTAACAGAAAATGGATTCACGAGAGTAAAATGTTGATGAACCATTCCTATTCCTAAATCAATTGCATCTTTAGGAGAATTTATTTCAACTTTTTTTCCTTTGATATAAATTTCTCCACTATCTTTTGCATAAAGACCATACAATATTTTCATTAAAGTAGTTTTACCAGCACCATTTTCACCAAGAAGTGATACTATTTCACCTTTTTTAGCATAAAAATCAATATTATCATTTGCTATTACGCCTGGAAATCTTTTTTTGATACTTTTCATTAAAACAATTTCATTCATTAAAACCACCTATATATAAATGATATTAAAAAAAATGGGGGGCATTTTGCCCCCATAGTATTTTTATAAATTATCCTTAATCAGATTTAGGTGTTCCTTCATTAACATCTACTCTAAATGTACCCATAAGAATTTCTGTTCTTTTTGTCTCAACAAGACTCTTAATCTCTTGTGGTAATTTAGTATCCCAATTGTGATATGGAGCAAGAAGTGCACCACCTTTAGCCATCATTGAAAAATCCTTAAGGTCAATTGCTTCAAATACTCCTTTTTTAACTGCTTCAATAACATATTGAACCGTTGGATACATATCCCATACAGGTCCAGTTACAACCTGATCGGGTGCAAGCTCCCATTGATCAAGTAAACTTCCAAAAACTGGTATATTTCTTTCTTTGCAAGCATCAATAACTCCATATCTTTCTGCATACATTACATCGGCTCCAGCTTCAATTTGAGCTATTGCAGCTTCTTTTGCTTTTGGTGGATCAAACCAACTACCTATAAATGTCACTTTAACTTTGGCATTTGGATTAGCTTCTTTTGCTCCTTGAATAAAGGCATTAACAATTCTATTGACTTCTGGAACTGGATAACCACCTACAACTCCAATAACATTACTTTTTGTTAATTTTCCAGCAATTATTCCACAAAGATATGCTGGTTCATGAATCCAGTCATCAAATACTGCAAAATTTGGCTCCATAGGACCGCCACCAGAACCAAAGGCAAATGCAATATTTGGATAATCTTTAGCGACTCTTCTTGCTGCTTCTTCATTTCCAAAAGCATCACCCATTATAATATCTGGTTTTTTGTCAGCATATTCTCTCAAAACTCTTTCGAAATCGGTATATCCAACACTCTCTACCCATTCATAATCAATACCAAGAGTATCCTTCGCTTTAAGTAATGCAGTGTGGATAACACCATCCCATGGCTCTTCAATTGGAGTTGCAAAAACTGCAATTACTTTTAACTTCTTTTCTTCAGTTGGTTTTTCTTCTTTCTTAGTACATGCATTTAGAGCAAGTAACCCCACTAACATTAAAATTAATACTAAAATTAAACCTTTCTTCATATCCACCTCCTGATGGATAATTAATTTATTTTATTAAATAAATTTTAATTAAAATTTTGTAATTGTCAATTAAATATTAAAAAATTATTGATTGAATTGGTTTCCTATAAGATATTTTTTAAAAATTTATAATAAAATATTATATAATAAAAAAAATAAAATTATTTTGGAGGTGTTTTATGGTAAGGGTAACAAAAGTTTTATCAATTCTTTTAATTTTATTTTTACTAATTACATTAACTTTTTCTGCATGTAAAAAAGAAGAAAAAAAAGAAACTGGACCAACAAAAGTATTTTTTGGCATTGCAACAGGTGGAACAGGTGGAACATATTTTCCAGTGGGTGGTGCAATTGCTACAATAATTTCAAATTTTGCAGATTATGAAACACCAAGTGGAAAAATTGATGTAGTTGCAACTGCACAAACAAGTGGTGCCTCTGTTGCAAATTGTAATTTAATTTCGAAAAAAGAAATTGAATCTGGATTTGCACAGAACAATGTTGTTTTCTGGGCTTATACAGGAACAGAAAGTTTTAAAGATCAAACACCAATTAAAAATTTAAGAGTAATTATGTCATTATATCCAGAAACAATCCAAATTGTTGCTCTTAAAAAATCAGGAATTAAAACTGTATTTGATCTAAAAGGTAAAAAAGTTGCAGTTGGTGATAAAGGTAGTGGGACTGAAATTGATGCAAGAACTATTTTAAATATTCATGGCATAACTTATGATGACATAGAAGAGCAATATATGTCTTTTGCTGAAGCAGCAGATGCATTAAAGGATGAAAGAATAGATGTTCTTTTTACTACTGCAGGTATTCCAACCTCAAGTATTGTAGAACTTGCTACAACAAAAGAGATAACAATGGTTGAAATAACTCCAGAAAAAGTTAAGGAATTAATAGAAAGAGTTCCATATTATTCTGAATTCACAATACCAAAAGAAACATACAAAGGAATGGATAAGGATGTATTAACTGTAACATGCCTTGCTCAATGGGTTTGTGATGAAAGTTTAGATACAGATTTAATTTATAATATTGTAAAAGCAGTTTTTGAACATAAAGCAGATCTTGAAAAAGTTCATGCTAAGGGTAAAGATATATCTCCTGAAAATGCAATTAAAGGAGTTGCAATTCCATTCCATCCCGGTGCAGAGAAGTATTATAAAGAAAAAGGGTTAATTAAATAAAAATAGAGGGGGTAAACTCCCTCTCTTTTTTATGAAAAGAAAAATATGTTTTTTATTAATTGGAATTTCTTTATTTATATTATCAATTTCATTTGTTAATCTTAATGGTTATTATCTGATATTAAAAAATAGAGAAAATGAAATAAAAATCAAAATAAATGAAAATGATAATTTTATAATTTCATATAAACATTCAGTTGCTTTATCAAAAGTTTATGAATTTTATAAAATTCTAAATAATAAAATAATTTTATATGAAATGGATTTTTCTGACCAATGTGCAGGATTACCAACAGAAGTATTTGGTGAAGAAAAATTTTTAATGAGTGATGGCAAATTTAAAATAATAAATATGAATAAAGAGTTTAACTCTATTAATTATAGAATAAATGATAAATATGATTTTAAATTAAATATTAAAGATAGAGAATTTAATCTTTCAGAAATTTTTGGAACAGATCTTATGATTATAACTCTAAGGAGGAGATAATGGCTAATGAAAATTTGAATGAAGAAAAAGTTGTTGAAGAGTTAATAGATAAATATGAAAGAGGTGCTAAAAGAAAATTAAAAGGTATTGCATATTTAATTGTAAAAATTATTGCAATAGGCTTTTCTGCATTTCAATTTTATACAATTGGTTTTGGACTTTTTCCACCACAAATTCAAAGACCACTTCATGTTGGTTTTGCTATGGTTCTAATATTTCTCTTATTTCCAATAAATAAAAAGGTATCCAAAGACAGAATCCCCTTATATGACATTATTTTAGCTATTATTACTGCTATAGTTTTTATATATCCAGTAATTTTTTACGAACAACTAATTTTTAGACCGAGTTTACCAACTCTACTTGATTTAATTATTGCAGGTGCTGCAGTGATACTTGTGCTTGAAGGCACAAGAAGAGCAACTGGTTTTCCTCTTATGTTAATTGCGACTCTTTTTGTTCTTTATGCAATTTTTGGTAAAAATATGCCAGGAGTTTTTGCTCATAGAGGTTTTTCATTTCCATCTGTTGTTGATCATTTGTTTTATACTCTTGATGGAATATTTGGAATTCCTATATCTGTTTCAACAAAATTTGTTTATGCTTTTATTCTTTTTGGAGCACTTGCAGAAAAAACAGGTGTTTCAGAACTAATAGTAAATTTAGCAAGAATAATAGCAGGTAGAGCCCCTGGTGGTCCAGCAAAAATATCCGTTATAACAAGTGCTGTCCTTGGAACAGTGAGTGGAAGTTCAGTTGCTAATGTTGTAACTGATGGAGTTTTTAATATACCATTAATGAAAAAAACGGGTTATAAGGATTACTTTGCAGGTGCTGTTGAAGCAGCAGCATCTACTGGAGGACAGATAATGCCACCTGTAATGGGTGCAGCTGCATTTATTATGGCAGAATTTATAGGAATTCCTTATTTAAGAATTATTTGGGCTGCAATTGTTCCAGCAATTTTATATTTTTTAGGTGTTTATTTTTCATTGCATTTCGAAGCAAAAAGATTGGGTTTAAGAGGTTTAAGAAAAGATGAAATTCCAAACTTAAAAGAAGAACTTACCAATAAAGGATATATTTTAACTCCATTTATAATTTTAGTTTATAAACTTATGGCTGGATTTACAGTTATGGATGCTGCTTTTACATCAATTATTTCAGTTATTTTAATAAGTTTCCTTGGAGAGATGGCAAAAACTGTAACTCAAGATTTTGATGAAAAAATGAAAAAGATTTTTCTTTATATTTCTATTTATATTCCATTAATTTTCTTTTTAATATTATTTTTTATAAAAACAATTTCAATAAATATAATAACTTTATCAATTTTAACAATAATTTTATCAACCATTTTATGTTTTTTGGTATTTAAGTTTAAATCTTCAAAAAATTATGAAAATTCAAACTTAGAATTTACCAGAAGAATAGTTATTGTATTTAAAAATATGTTTTTCCTTACAATTGATGGATTTGAAAATGGAGCATACACATCTTTATCGGTAGTTGCAGCATGTGCTTCAGCTGGATATATTGCTGGTATGTCAACATTAACAGGTTTAGCATTAAGATTTGCAAATGCAGTTGTTACACTTGCATCAGGATTGAAAAATTGGCTTAATTCAATATTTTCTTCTATATTACCATTTTTTAAAATAACAACTGCTATGCCATTCACACTTATTTTTACTGTTATAGCATGTCTTATTCTTGGTATGGGTATACCAACAACAGGTAACTATATAATTATGGCTATAATTACAGCACCTGCTCTTGCACCATTTTTAACTCATTATGATGCAACTACTTCAATGTTAATTGCTCATATGTTTGTGTTTTACTATGGAATACTTGCAGATGTAACACCTCCTGTTGCTCTTGCTGCTTATGCCGGGGCAGGCATTGCTGGTTCAGATCCATTCAAAACTGGTTTTACTGCTTTTAGACTTGCACTTGCTGGATTCCTTGTCCCATTTGTATTCGTCTATAATCCAATTCTACTTGGTGTGAATTTTGTTCCATCAGTTGCAATAATTGCATATTTAACTGCTATTATTGGTGTTATATTCCTTGGTGCATCAAATGTTGGCTATTTTATAATAAAACTTAACTTTTACGAAAGAATATTACTTTTCGTCTCTGCAATTTTATTAATCGCACCAGGATTGAAAACTGATCTTATTGGAATTGCAATTGGTGGATCAATTTATTTATTACAATATATAAAAAATAAAAAGGAATCTGGAGGAAAAAATGTATAAATTTATTTCATATGGTCTTGGCACAATTGGATTAGAAATATTAAAAACACTTTTGTTAAAAAATGAATTTGAATTAGTTGGAGCAGTTGATTTAAAGGATGAATATTTAAATAAAAATATAGGAGATTTAATAGAGACAAAAGTACCTAATATTTATATTAAAAAAACTATTAAAGATTTTAGCAAATGTGATATTGTTATTCATTCTACTCAATCTCGAATTAAAGAAACTTTTCCTCAATTAATGGAACTAATTAAAAATGGTTACAATGTTATTTCAACATGTGAGGAACTATTTTTTCCATATTACTTTCATAAAAATGAATCAATTGAACTTGATAGAACTGCAAAAGAAAATAATGTGAGATTGCTTGGCGTTGGTATTAATCCAGGTTTTATTCTTGATACATTACCTATTTTTATTTCTACTTTATCTATAAAACCAACAAAGATTATTGCTGAGAGAGTCCTGGACGCAGGAAAAAGAAGAAAACAACTACAGTTAAAAGTTGGGTCAGGTTTGACAAAAAAAGAGTTTGAAAATTTAAAAAGAGAAAATAAAATTGGCCATGTTGGACTACTTGAATCTCTTTTTTATATCTTTAATGCATTAAATTTGGAGATAAAAACATTTAATGAGTTACTTGAACCATTAATTGCTGAAAATGATATCGAAACAGAACATTTAAAAATCAAAAAAGGATTTGTTAGAGGTCAGTATCAAAAAGTAACAGGAATATCTAAAGAAGGTTTTATGGTTGAAATAAAATTAATCATGGCTATAGGAGAAAAGGAATCATTTGATAGAATAAAAATTGAAGGTTATCCTAATTTAGAGTTTGAAATTAAAGGAGGAGTTCAAGGAGATACCGGAACTGCAGCTGTTGTTGCTAATTATATACCAATACTTCTAAATAGTGAACCAGGATTACATATAACAAGCGATTTAAAATTTCCCCACTTTACTTTTTAAATAAATTAAAAAGTTCCTACAATCTCTCTTAAATCATTTACGAGATTTCTTAACTCCAATCTTATTAAACCTAATTTTGCTTCATTATTTAAAATCCCGAGTAATGCTATATTTGGAGAGATATTATAAATAAATATATAACCATCCTTGCCTTTTGCAAATATCTCTTCAAATTCACCCTTTTTAAAATCTTCAATTGCTCTTTCACCAAGCATTACCAATGAAGCAGAAAGAGCAGCAATTTTCTCCTCTTCTTCCATAGAAAGTGTAGATGAAATTGGAAGTCCATCTTTACTAATTAAAATTAATGATTCAACTGTTTTATCATTTTCTAAAAGTTTATTAAACTTTTCTTTTATAAGGTTAACATCTTGTATCATTTAACCCTCCTTTTATGGTTTTTTTTATTTTAACATATTTAATTCATGTTTGAAATTCTCTCTTAATTCTTTATAAAGAGGAAACTTTTCACATAAATTTTTAATTTCTTTTTTTATGTTCTCATGAAGAGTTTCATCAGTAGGATTTTTTAAAACATTTGCTATTAGTTTTCCTATTAACTCCATCTCTTCTTCTCTCATGCCTCTTGTTGTTAATGCTGGAGTTCCAAGTCTTATTCCACTTGCAATAAATGGTTTTTCTGGATCATAAGGTATTGTGTTTTTATTCACTGTTATATTAACTCTACCCAATAAATTTTCAGCATCTTTTCCCGTTATTTTAAAAGGTCTTAAATCAACAAGCATTAAATGGGTGTCAGTTCCATCAGATACCAATCTTGCTCCTTCGTTTTTTAATGTTTCTGCTAATTTTTTAGCATTTTTAATAACTTGCTCTTGATAAATTTTGAAATCCTCGCTCATCGCTTCTTTAAAACATACCGCTTTTGCAGCAATAACATGCATCAGGGGACCGCCTTGAATACCTGGAAAAACATTTTTATCGAGATCCTTTTTATAAATTTCTTTTGTAAGAATAAAAGCACCTCTTGGCCCTCTTAAAGTTTTATGTGTTGTTGATGTAACAAAATCAGCGCTATTTATAGGCGAAGGATGTAAACCAGTAGCAACAAGACCAGCAATATGAGCAATATCTGCCATAAGATATGCGTTAACTTCATTTGCAATTTCTCTAAATTTTTCAAAATCAATCTTTCTTGGATATGCAGAATAACCTGTAACTATAATTTTTGGTTTTTCTTTTAAAGCAAGTTCTCTTACCAAATCAAAATCAATTCTTTCATCGTCTTTTTTTACACCATAATAAATAACTCTAAAAAATCTTCCAGAAAATGATACAGGACTCCCATGTGAAAGATGACCTCCATGTGAAAGTTCCATCGAAAGAATAGTATCTCCTGGGTTCATAACTGTAAAATATACAGCCATATTTGCTTGAGTTCCAGAATGTGGCTGAACATTTGCATGTTCTGCATTAAAAAGTTTTTTTGCTCTATCAATTGCAAGTTGTTCAGCAACATCAACAAATTCACAGCCTCCATAATATCTTTTTCCAGGGTAACCTTCTGCATATTTATTGGTTAATGGAGAACCAAGAGCACAAAGAACTGCAGGACTAACAAAATTTTCTGAAGCAATTAATTCAAGGTTAGAGTGCTCTCTTTCTATTTCATTGTATATTGCCAAAAAAACTTCTGGATCAGTTTTTCTTAAATTTTCAATCATTTAAACCTCCTCTCTAACTTCTTTATTATTTTATAACAAAAGTTAAATTTTTAATAGTAAATAATTTTCTTGATAAAATAATAATATGAGAAAAAGGTTAATTGATATAATAAAAAAGATTGATTATCCATATACATCAGCAATTGTTAATAATGAAAGGGTGGGATTTCTTGATGAAGTCGATGAAAACAGCAAATATGAATTAATAAAGATTGATGATATGGAGGGAATGAGAACTTATGAAAGAACATTAACATTTCTTTTATCTTATATTTTTAATAAATTTTTTAATCTTAAAATTGAAATAAAATATTCATTTGGAGATGCAATATATGCTGAAGTTCAGGGAAGAAATAATATTGAAGAAATAATTCCAAAAATAAAGGAAGAATTAAATAATTTAATTAAAGATGATATAACAATAAAAAAATTGATTTTAAGAAAAGAAGAAGCAAGCGAGTTACTTCTTAAAGCAAATAGTAATTATGAACCCAAATTGATAAAATATTTATCAAAAGATAATTTAAATCTTTATTCAATCAATAATTATTATTCATATTTCTTAGGACCAATATTACCAAAAACAGGTATGATAAAAATATTTGACTTAACACCTTTTAAAAATGGATTTTTAATTGTCCTTCCTGATAAAAAGAACTTTAATAAGTTAGGTAAGATAAATAAAAGTGAAAAACTCTTTTCAACATTTGAAGAATCAAAAAATTGGGCATGTTCACTTGGTATAAAATATGCTGGTGATTTAAATGAAAAAATTGTAAAAAACGAGATTATAGAATTAATTCTTATTCAAGAAGCACTTCATGAAAAAAAGATTTCAGAAATTGGAGAGATGATCAAAGAAAAAAATTCTAAACTTGTTCTTATTTCTGGTCCAACATCATCAGGAAAAACAACTTTAAGTAAAAAACTTTCTATTTATCTTAAGGTTTTAGGTTTTAAAACTATTTTAATTTCTACTGATGATTATTTTCTTGATAGAGATAAAACGCCCAAAAAAGAAAATGGAGAACCAGATTATGAGTCAATCAATGCAATTGATCTTGAACTTTTACAAAAACATATAAACCTATTACATAATAATCAGAGCGTAGATTTACCAAAATTTAATTTTATTACTGGAAAACAAGAATTTGGAAAGAGAGTAATACCAGATAAAAATAATATAATAATAATTGAAGGTTTGCATGCCATAAATCCTTTATTAACTGAAAAAATAAAAGATTCCCTAAAATTTAAAATATATATAAGTCCTTTAGCACAAATTAATTTTGATAACTTGAACAGAATTCCAACTCGAGATGTTAGATTAATAAGAAGAATTGTTAGAGATAATGTATTTAGAAAAATTACACCAAAGGAAACTATCAAAATTTGGTCAGATGTTATTGGAGGAGAAGAAAAATATATATTTCCATTTCAGGATAATGTCAATATAATGTTTAATTCTTCTTTATTTTATGAACTTCCAGTATTAAAATTCTTCGCTGAAAAGGATTTGATGAGTATAGAAAATATTGATAAAGAATACTATAAAGCATCAATTTTAATAAATTTCTTACAGCATTTTATGAACCTATCAGATGATTTTGTACCATCAACATCTATCTTAAGAGAATTTATTGGTGGTGGTCTTATTAATCCTCTGTAATACTTTTTCTATGTAGTTTTTTATAATAAGTTTTTGCAAATCTATGTGCTTCATCTCTTATTCTCTGAAAAAGTTTTAATACTTCTGAATCTTTAGGAAGATTAATTTCTTTATCAAAATCTTCAAAAAAAAGAGTTTCAAATTCCTTAGCCAATGCTATGAATTTGAAGGGTATATTTAACTCTTTTTTAACTTTAAGTGCAACATTTAGTTGTCCTTTACCTCCATCTATAAGTATAAGATCTGGTTCCCATGGAAATTCTTTGTCATTTCTATGTAAGAATCTCCTTTTAAAAACCTCTTTTAACATTCCATAATCATCAGGTTTAAATGTTAAATTAATTTTAAACTTTCTATAATATTCTTTTTTCTCTTTTCCATTATGAAAAACTACAAGTGACCCAACTGCATGTTTACCAGAAATATTTGAAATATCATATCCTTCAATATATTCTGGAATTTTTGTTAAATTTAATAGTTCTTTAACCTTTTTTATTATCTCTTTATCTTTTGAATAATATATTTTTTGAAAATGTTCTTTTGCATTTTCTTCTGCAAGTTTTAAAACTTCCTTTTCAAATCCACTTTTTGGAATTTTTATTTTTAAATTTTTTTTAAATTTTTCTTTTAAGAAAGTAATTAATTCCTCTTCATTTTTTAAATTATAATTTACAAAAATAGTATCTTGGATGGTAGTTTTTTTTGAATAAAATTCAGAAATAAAAGATATTAAAATTTCCGATTCATTTCCTTCGCCAATCAATTCATATGGTTTTTCAAAAACAAGTCTTCCACCTCTAATTTCCATAAATTCAATTAAATTCAGATTATTTTCTTTATAAAGATAAACAATATCAAAAGATTTGTTTTGTGTTGTTATTACTCTTTGATTATAAAAAACTTTATCTATTGATTTTAGTGTATCCCTTAACTCAGCTGCTTTTTCAAAATTTAAATTTTTTACACTAATTTGCATTTCTTTTGTTAATGAATTTTTTAATTTCTTATAATTATTTTTTATTAAAAGAATAAAATCATTAATTTTTTTTAAATAATTTTCTTTTGATATGTTTTTTATACAAGGAGCATCACATTCACCCAAATCATAATATATACATTTTTTATTAGGTAATTTTTTTTCACATCTTCTAATTTTAAATATTTTTCTTCCTAAATAAACTACTTTTCTTAAGGATTTTACATCAACAAAAGGGCCAAAATAAATAGAATTATCCTTTTTTATTTTTCTTGTAATTTGTATATATGGAAATTCATCCATTATTATTTTTAAATATGGATATGACTTATCATCTTTTAATCTCACATTAAATTTTGGTTTATATTTTTTTATAAGATTAGATTCCAATAAGAGTGCTTCTTCGGGAGAAGATGTCACTATATAATCAAAAGTTGAAATTTTATTTCTTAATATGGTATCCTTAGGAAATTCTACCTTGCTTTTACTAAGATAACTACTCAATCTATCTCTTAAAGAAGTAGCCTTTCCAACATATATAACTTCTCCTTCTTTATTTGAAAAAATATAAACACCTGGTTTTTGAGGAACTTTTGATAAATCTTTTTTCCATTTCATAATTTATATTTTTCATTGTATTATAAATTTAATGAAAAAAGTAGTGGTGATTTTTGGTCCAACTGGTGTTAGAAAAAGTGAAATTTCAGTTTTACTTTCAAAAGAGATAGATGGTGAAGTTATATCTTTTGATGCATATCAGGTTTATAAATATATGGATATAGGTACTAATAAAATTAAAAAAGAAGATATGCAGAATATTCAACATCATTTAATTGATATAGTTATGCCTAATGAAGAATTTTCTGCTGGATTATATAAAGAACTCGCAGAAAAAAAAATTGATGAAGTTTTGAAAAAAAATAAGATTCCTGTTTTAGTTGGTGGAACAGGTTTATATATGAGAACACTTTTATATTTTGAACCACCAAAAAAGGATGAAAAAATTAGAGAAATTTTAAATAAAAAACTTGAAGATGTTGGATTAGAAGAATTATTTTCAGAATTAAAAAAATTTGATCCTTTATATGCATCTAAGATAAATAAGAATGACAAAAAAAGAATATTAAGGGCTCTTGAAGTATACTACATTTATAAAAAACCATTTTCGGAATTTTTAAAAGAAGAAGAAAAATATGATGCAATAAAATTTGGAATAATAATGGAAAGAAAAATTCTTTATAAAAAATTAGAAGAAAGAATAGAAAGAATGTTTAAAGATGGATTTATAGATGAAGTAAAATTTATAAAGGAAAATTTTGGTTTTTCAAATACATCAATAAAAGCAATTGGATATGAAACAATATTACAATATTTAATAGGAGACATTAATCTTGATGATTGTAAAAAAATAATATTAAAAAAAACAAAAGAATATGCAAGAAGACAATTAATTTGGATGAAAAAAGAAAAAGATATAAGAGTAATTGATAGAACAGATAAGGATGATAATATTATAGTTAATGAAATTAAAGAGTATATTAAAAAAATATGGAAAATCTTATAAAGAAATTTGAAGAAGAAATTAAATTAAAATTTGATGAAATAGATAAGGTTGGAGAAAAGAATTTTATTAAAGTTTTAAATGCTTTTAGAAAATATAATGTTGTGGATTCTGATTTTTTTGATTCAACAGGTTATGGTTTCGATGATACAGGAAGAGAAAAACTTGAAAATGTTTTTTCAGAAATATTTGATTGTGAAGATAGTCTTGTTCGATCACAAATATCATCTGGAAGCCATGCTATTTCACTTGTTTTATTTTCACTTCTTAAACCGGGTGATGAACTTATATCAATAACTGGTGAACCTTATGATACCATTCAAAGAATAATTGGAACAAAAAATTCTCCACTATCACTAAAGGATTTAGATGTAATTTATAAAGAATTTAATATTATTGAAAATGATATTGATTTTGAAAAAATCATCAATAATAAAACAAAAATGATTTTTATACAAAAATCAATGGGTTATGGAAAAAGAAAAAAAACTCTTTTAAATTCCGAAATAAAAAATTATATTGAAAAAATAAGAAAAGTAAAAGAAGATATAATCATTTTTGTTGATAACTGTTATGGTGAATTTGTAGAAGAGAATGAACCAACTTCAATTGGAGCAGATATAATTGCTGGTTCTCTTACTAAAAATCCAGGTGGTGGGATTGCTTCTTTTGGGGGATACATTGCAGGTAAAAAAGATTTAATTGAAAAATGTTCTTCGCTTTTATCCTCACCAGGAATTGGTAAATATGGTGGCGCTCAAATCAATTTCAAAAGATCAGCATATATGGGATTATTTTTAGCACCTCATTTTGTAAAAGAAACATTAAAGGGTATAACTTTTGCTTCAAAAGTTTTATCTTACTATAATTTTAATGTTTTTCCTGAATGGTTTGAAAAAAGAGGAGACATAATTTTAGGGATTGTTTTTAAAGAAAAAAATGAACTATTAAAATTTGCTCAGTTAATACAAAAATATTCTCCAGTTGATTCAAATGCTATTCTTGAACCTTTAAAAGAAGATTTTTATAATCATGAAGTAATAATGGCTGGTGGAACATTTACACAGGGTTCTTCAATTGAATTATCTTTTGATGCTCCAATTAATGCTCCATACATTGGTTATTTACAGGGTGGATTGATGTATGAATATATAAAATATGTTATTATAAAAATAATAGAGGAATTTAAAGGAATTTAAAAATGGAATATTTAAATACTGATCTTAAAAAAAGGTATTTATCTTATAAATTTTTGATAATTATAATATTATTTTTTTATATATATTTGTTAAATCTCCAGAATTTTTATAGAATTATAACTATATTAAGTTTTTCAACAATATATTCCTTAGTTTTTTACACTTTTATTCAACAATTTTCAAAATCAATTTTTTATGATATTTTAGAAATTATATTGGATACAATATCAATAACTTTTTTATTAGATTTTTCTGGCGGATTAAATAATATATTAATTTTTTTATATCCTATATCATTAATAAGATATTATAAGACAAAAAAACTTTTGGTAATCAATTCAATTTTTTCAATATTATCAATACTATATTTATCGATTTTACAAAAAAATTATTTTCTACCAACTTTCTTTATTACCTTTATCTTTTTAATTATGTTTTATTTATATCTAATAGGAAAAACAGGGGAAGTCAAAAAACAAAATGAAAATTTAAATTCAATAGAAAAAAGATTAAATGAAATATACGATATATCTGAAATACTAATTAAATCGAATAATTTAGATGAAATTCTAAATCAGGTTTCAAATTTTATTAACAGATATTTTGGTTTTGAAAATGTTTTTTTCTATTTTCTTGATGAAAATAAGGAAAATTTAATCTTAAGAGGTACTATTAATAAAAGAAAGGAAGAAATTGGCTTTAAGAAGATCAAACTTGGTAAAGGAATTTTATCGGTTCCTTTTGAAACTAAAAATTGGTTTTATGTTGATGATGTAACTAAAGACGATAGATATATCAAAGTGTATGAAGATATTAAATCAGAATTTGTTAATCCAATTAAAATAAAAGAAGAAGTTATTGGAGTTATGGGTATTGAAAGCAAAAGAAGTTTAAATGAAGATGAACTTAAAATATTAATAACAATTGCGAATATGATAAATCTTTCTATTGAAAAGCAATTATCCTTATCTGAAATCAAAAAGAAAATAAATACAATATCCCTTATAAATCAATTATCAACTTATCTTATTTCTTCTCTTGATATAAATGAAGTTTCAAAAAAAATAATTGAGATATTAACTGAATATTTCAATTATGATTATATAGGAATTTTATTAAAATATGGTGATAAATTAAAAGTCATCAATTCTATTGGTTTTAAAACAACAGATTTTGAAATTAACATCAATTCTGAAAAAGGAATAGTTGCTCATGCTTATCGAAATAAAAAAACAATAATTTTAAATGATATTAGCAAAGACCCGAGATATATTCAGGATTCTAATTCTCAATCTGAAATGGCTGTGCCAATTATTTTTGAGAATGAAGTGATTGGAATTATTAATATTGAATCACCAATTTTAAATAGATTTACAGAAGATGATAGAATTCTTGTTGAAACTCTTTCTAACACTATTGGTATTGCAATAATGAATGCAAGGTTATATGAAGAAACAAAAAAACTAACAATCATGGATTCATTAACTGGTCTTGGAAATTATAGATATCTCGTTGAATCAGTAACTAAGGAAATTGAAAAATCAAAAAGATATGATCTTCCAATTTCATTAATTTTTTTGGATCTTGATAATTTTAAAAGAATAAATGATACAAAGGGACATGAAGTTGGAAATATGATACTTATAAAAGTAAGTGAAATTATAAAGAAAAACATCAGAAGTTCTGATACTGCTTTTAGATATGGAGGCGATGAATTTGTGATTTTATTACCATTCACTGACAAAGTAACTTCAAAAGAGGTTGCTGAAAGAATAAGAGTTGAAATAGAAAAAACAGTTATAAGTGGGGTAAAATTATCTGCAAGTTTTGGAATAGCATCATATCCAGAAGATGGATTAACTTGTTTCGATTTAATTGGAAAATCAGATAAGTTTGCTTATATTTCTAAATCTTATGGAGGCAATAGAATAAATTATTAATTTTTATACCTCGAGTATTTCCTTAATAACTTTATTTAAAGAATCATCACACCAATTTACTATATTTTCTTTTATTTCTTCAACCTCTTTTTTAATAGAATTTACAAAATTTTCATCCTTTATGGATTTTAAATTAATTATTACATTAAGATAACCTGAAAGAACTCCACTTCTTAAATTTAAAATTGAAACACCAACATCAGAAATTGCATTCTTATTCCCTTTTTCAATTAATATGTTTAAAAAAGGTACGAGTTCTTTTGATAATTTCATAGAATTAAAAGGAATAATAGATGCTTGTTTTAGTGCTTCCTGAATTTTTTCTTTCCTTATCTTTTTTTCCTCTTCATTATTTTTAGGAAGTTTATAAGCCTCCATTACAAGATTAAAACATTTTTCATCTTCATAGTGAAAACTGTAAAATTTATCTTTTAAATTATTTAATTCCACTATATATCCTTCCAATCCTTTTGTTAAACCACATACCATTGCTACAAGAGATGCAGAAAAAGATAATAAGATATTACCAACACTTCCACCTCCAGGAGTTGGCAAAGGTGAAGATAACTCATCAATATATTCTTTTAAAGATCTATCTATCATAAATCCTCCTAAAAGTTTAAAAAATTCAATCTAATTATAATATAGTTTTAAAAAATTTTAGAATAAAAAATTTATATTAAATTAATTTATTATGATAAAATATCTTTAGTATATATTAGGAGGTGAATGATGCCTGGACCAATTATTGATCATGAAAAGTGCAATGGTGATGAAGAGTGTTTTAATGTTTGTCCTGCAGACCCAAATGTATTTGAAATGAGAGGAGAAGGTGACAATAAAAAATCATATGTTGTTCACCCTGAAGCATGTATTGAATGTGGACTTTGTGTTGATGCCTGTCCAACAGGTGCAATAACATTGGAGTAATCGTCTTATTTTTAGAGGGGAGAAATCCCCTCAAATGGATGGGTGGCCGAGTGGTTGAAGGCACCGCACTTGAAATGCGGTAGGTGGTTAAACCCTGCCTCGCGGGTTCGAATCCCGCCCCATCCGCCAGGTCAAAATAAAATGCCTGCAAATCTTCCACCCCAATTTTATGAATTAGAAAAAGAATATAGAGAGAAAAAAACTATTGAAGATAAAATTGAAATCTTAAAAAAAATGTATGCTATTATGCCAAAGCATAAAGGTACAGATAAGTTGCAGGCAGATATTAAGGCAAAAATTTCAAAACTCAAAGAAGAATTAGATTATCAAAAGAAAAATAGAGGAAAAAGAAGTTCTTTTTATATTGAAAAAGAAGGTGCTGGACAAATTACAATTGTTGGCCCTACCAATAGTGGGAAATCAAGTTTATTTATAGCATTATCAAATGCTTTTTCTGATGTTGCTTCATATCCTTATACAACCAAAACTCCTGTAGTTGGAATGACAAATTTTGAAGATATAAAATTTCAATTCATAGATTTACCACCTATAACAAAAGAAGTTGATTTTATCATTTTAGATATAATAAGAAATTGTGATTTAATATTAATTGTTCTTTCTTTTGATATGGATTATATAAATGAATTTAAAAGCACATTTTCAATACTTAATGAAAAAGGAATAAATATTCTTGGAGAAGGATTAAGCGATGAATCACTTTTTGGTCCTTTAAATAAAAGAGGTGTTGTCTTTATCAACAAATCAGATTTAATGAATGAAATTGATATTCAAAATAATCTTAAAAATATAAAATCGAATATACCAATTGTATATGGTTCTTCAATATTAAATTATAATCTTGACATTCTATTAAAAAGAATTTTTGATGGTTTAAATATTATAAGAGTTTATACTAAAGAACCAGGTAAACCACCAGATATGAAAGATCCATTAATTTTAAAAAAGGGCTCGACTGTTTTAGATGCTGCAACTAAACTCCATAAAGAAATTGGAAAAAATTTAAAATTTGCAAGATTATGGGGTTCAAGTAAATTTGAAGGACAGAGAGTTATGAAAGATTATATTCTTCAAGATAAAGATATTGTAGAGTTTCATACAAAATGAAGAAAATTAAATTTTTTATTTTCTTAATACTCTTATTTTTAATTATTTTGTTTATAATAAATATAAATTTTTTACAATTTATTAAAGTATATTACATTCAATTAATTATAATTTTAGTTCTATTTTTTATTTTTATAATCATCTTTAAATTTAAAATATTTTTATCCTTTTTATTAATATTTTTAATCTCTCTTTTATATTTTTATATCTATCCAAACTTTATTCAAAAAAATTTGATAAATTATTCTGAAACTTTCTTTGTATCTGAAAAAAATGAAATAAAAAAGATAAATTTGGATGTTTCCTTAGGTTCAGGAAATTTAAAGATAGAATCAAATCATGATAAGGAAAATTTAATTTTTGATTATAATTCAAAATATAAAATATTTAACTCATCCAAAATAAAAAGTGATGTTTTAAATTATGAAATTTTTGAAAATCCTGTTTTTAAAAGAATTGATTTATCAGGTTCAGAGTGGAATTTAAAAATAAATGAAAATATTCTAACAAATTTAAATATTAAAGTAGATTCCATTAATGGTATTTTAAATCTAAAAAATCTCAAATTAGGAAAATTAAATCTTGTGGGAAACTCAAGTAGAATTGAAATTTATCTTTCTAAAAAAGACGGAAATTCTTTTTTGAATTTAAAATTCAAACCATCTATTATTGATATTTATTTACCTCAGAACTTTTATATCGAACTTGATTTAAGATTGGTTCAATCAATTACAAATATTTCAGAAATTGGATTTAAAGAAAAGGAAAATAATGTTTTTTATTTTGATAATGGAGAAAAAGGTAAAATCTATATAAAACTTTCTGGAAAAAATTTGAATATAAAATTCCATTTTCTCCAAGATTAAATTTTGTGTTATTATTGTAATAACTTTTTAGGAGGTAATTACTTTTATGTTTAACGTAATTATTACAGGAATAACTTCTCTTTTAACAGATATAAGCACCGAAATGTTTTATCCACTAATTTCTCTTTATATTGTTGCTCTTGGAGGAGGACCAGAAATTGTAGGATTAATCGAAGGTATTGCAGAAAGTCTTGCGAGTTTACTTAAAGTTTTTTCTGGAAATATTTCAGATAGAATTAAAAAAAGAAAACCGATAGCAATTTTAGGTTATTCATTCGCATCTATTGGAAAAATTTTTATGTATTTTGCAAATTCCTGGGTTTTTGTACTTATTGGTAGAATCATTGATAGGGTAGGTAAAGGAATAAGAACTGCACCAAGAGATGCAATAATTGCTGAATCTGTAAAAGAAAATAGAGGCAGAGCATTTGGTCTCCATAGAACAATGGATACTTTAGGTGCTTTTTTCGGAGTTTTTTTTGCAATATTAATATTAAAAAATTTTGAATTTGAAAAGTTAAATGGTGGATCAACTGTTGTTAAAAACTACCTTCCAATTTTCAAAAACATCCTTTTACTTAGTTTAATTCCTGCAATTTTAGGTGTTTTGATTCTCTTTTTTGTAAAAGATACAACTGGTGAGCCTTTGGGTAAAAAATTAGTTTTTAATTTTAAACTTCTACCAAAAAAGTTAAAAGGTTTTCTATTTGTCACATTAATTTTTACTCTTGGAAATTCATCAAATCAATTTCTTTTGTTAAGAGCAAAAACAATTGGATTTTCAATAGTATCTGTTTTATTTTTATATCTTGTGTATAACATAACTTATGCACTTTTCTCTTACCCATTGGGAAGATTATCAGATAGAATTGGGAGAAAATGGATTATTGTAAGTGGTTATATAGTTTATGGCTTGGTTTACATTCTATTTGCATTAACAAAATCTCCTTTATCAATATACATTCTTTTTGCTATCTATGGATTGTATATGGCATTTACAGAGGGTGTTGAGAAGGCTTTTATATCTGATATTGCACCTAAAGATTTTAAAGCAACAGTAATTGGGCTTCACGCTACTCTTGTTGGTATAGGTCTTTTCCCTGCGTCTTTCATTGCTGGTCTTTTATGGAAATATATTGCACCTCAAGCAACTTTTATATTTGGTGGAATTATGGGCTTAATTGCTGCAAGCTTAATGACAATTGTTCTATAATTTAAAATATGAAAAAGATAAAATATTTTAAATGTGTTTTGTGTGGGAAAGAATTTGAGGAAAATGAAATAACATATACATGCCCTAATTGTGGACAGGATGGAATATTGGAAATACATCTTGATTATGAAAATATTAAATTCAATAAAGATAGTTTAAAAGGAAGAGAGAATAGTATTTTAAGGTATTACGAACTTTTACCCATTGATAATTTAAATGGATTTCCTCCTTTAAATGTAGGTTTTACTCCACTCTATAAACCTGAAAGATTATCAAAATATCTAAATCTAAAAAATCTTTATATTAAAGATGATGGAAGAAATCCTACCAGTTCATTTAAAGATAGAGCATCAACACTTGTAATTAAAAAAGCAATTGATAAAGGTTATGATACTATAACTACTGCTTCAACAGGTAATGCAGCATCTTCTCTTTCAGGTCTTTCTGCAAGTGTTGGAATAAAAACATATATTTTTGTTCCTGAAAAAGCCCCAAGAGCAAAAATAGCTCAACTTCTTACTTTTGGTTCACAAGTTTTTGCTATTAAAGGTACTTATGATGAAGCATTTGATCTCTGTATTAAATCGAGTGAAATATTTGGATGGTATAACAGAAACACGGCATATAATCCCTATACAATTGAAGGTAAGAAAACTGTTTCTTTTGAAATATGGGAACAATTAAATTTTTTAGTTCCAGATAAAATTTTTGTATCAGTAGGAGATGGTGTTATTTATAGTGCTGTATATAAAGGTTTTTATGACCTTTATTCAATGAAATTGATTGATAAAATCCCTCAAGTTGTTGGTGTTCAAGCAGAAGGTTCATCTCCTATTGTTAAGGCATTTTTAGAAGGAAAAGATAGAGTGACATCTATAAAAAATCCAAATACAATTGCAGATTCAATTTCAGTTGGATATCCAAGAAATGGAACTATGGCTCTTAAATATGCAAAACTTTATAATGGAAATTTTATTTCGGTTTCTGATAAAGAAATTCTTGATGCTATACCTCTTCTTGGAAAATTAACAGGTGTATTTGGAGAACCAGCCGGTGTTGCTTCGCTTTCAGGTTTGATAAAAATGATAAATGAAGGAAAAATTAAAGAAGATGAAAAAATTGTTGTTTTGATAACTGGAAATGGTTTGAAAGATATAGAATCAGCAATAAAGTCAGTTAAAGAACCTTATTATATAAATAATGATATTAACGATGTTAAAAAATATGTGCTAAAATAAATAAAAAGGAGGTTTAATATGGCTGAAACATTTTGGGATAAAGTGAAAAAAGGTTTAAAGGTTGGTGCAGAAAAAACTAAGGAATTTGCTGAAATTGCAAATTTAAAGGGTTCAATTCTTATGCTCGATAGTAAGAAGGGTGGTAAGTTTAAAGATTTAGGTTTAAAAGTTTATTCTCTTTATAAAGATGGAAAATCTTTAGAAGACATTCTTAAAGAGGTTAATAATATAATTCAGGAGATAAAAGAGATCGAAAATGAGATCAAACAAAAAGAAGAAGAAATTGAAAAAATAAGAAAAGAATCGAACATTAAAGAAGAAGAAGTTAAGGAAATAGAAAATGAGTTAAAAAAGGAGGAGGGCGAAGAGGTTAAGTAAATAATGGATAAAATTATAAATAATTTTATTGAAATCTGCAAAATTCCTTCTCCATCAGGAAATGAGGAAAAGGTTAGAAAATGGATAATTGAAAATTATAAAGATTTAGGAAATTGGAAAGTAGATTCAATTGGAAATATGTATTTAAATATTGGAGAGGGTGATAAATCTCTCCTTTTAAATGCTCATATTGATACTGTCCCAGTTGATTCAGATAAAATTAATGCTGTTGTTGAAAATGATTTGATAAAAACTGATGGAAAAACAATTCTTGGAGCAGATGATAAATCAGGAGTCATAGCAATTCTTGAAGGAGTTAAAAACAAGAAAAAAGATTTAAAAGGCAGAGTTGAGATTGTTTTAACTGTTCAAGAAGAAACAGGTTTAAATGGAGCAAAAAACTTTGATGTTTCATTATTAAAATCAAAAGAAGGTTTTGTCTTTGATCTTCATAATCCTCCTGGTGATGTTGTAAATATGTCACCTTATCACAATACTTTTAAATTTTTCATTTATGGTAAATCTGCTCATGCAGGTGCTGAGCCAGAAAAAGGAATAAATGCTATCTTTTTAGCGTCAAAAGCAATAAGTAAATTAAAAATTGGAAAGATAGATGAAGAAACAACTTCAAATGTTGGTTTTATAAAAGGTGGAGTTGCTACTAATGTTGTACCTGATTTTGTTGAAATATGGGCTGAAGCAAGAAGTAGAAATGAAGAAAAATTGATAGATATTAGTGATGAAATTATTGATACTTTTATACATCAAGTTGAAGATGGTGGGGGAAAAATAGAATATAAATTAAATAGAGAATATAATGGTTATAAATTTGATGAGGATGAAAAACTTATAAAAATAATTAAAAAAGTTTTTGATTTACTTAACATCAAGGCAAATATCAGAGGAACTATGGGTGGTTCTGATTCAAATATATTTCATGAAAAGGGAATTAAAACAATAGTTCTATCAACTGGAATGAATAATGTTCATACGAAGGAAGAGTATATAAAAATTGACGATCTTCTTACATCTGTAAAAGTAGTAGAAAAAATTATAGATCTTTATTTTGAAAATTAATGGAAAAAAAGATTTCTGAGGAAATAATTTTTAAAGGAAATCTTATTAAGGTTATTTTAAGAAAAGTTACTGTAAATAATCACAAAGAGTCCTATAGAGAAATAGTATATCACCCTGGTGCTGTTGGAATAATACCAGTAACAAAAGAAAATAAATTGATACTCGTTAAACAATATAGGTCACCTTTTGAAGATTATTTGATTGAAATACCAGCTGGGAAATTGAAGGAAAACGAAGACCCCTTAGGTTGTGCAAAAAGAGAACTTCTTGAAGAGACAGGTTATTCAGGAGAAATGGAAAAAATTGGAGTATTTTCAACTTCACCAGGATTTTCAAATGAATTAATACATATTTTTTTATGTAAAAATGCTGAATATAAAACAGATAATTATAAACATTTTGGAGAAATTGAAAATTTAATTTTGTTAAGTATAGACGAAGCATTAAATTTATTATTAAATGGTGAAATAAAAGATTTGAAAACAGCATTTTCAATAATATATATAAATGAAAAATTTAGATCTTTTTGAAAATTTTTTGAGTTATATTGAACTTGAAAAGGAGTACTCAAAAAATACTATTTTTTCATATCAAAAGGATCTTGAGAATTTTAAAGAATTCACTTTAAAAATAAACAAAAACCCACTCGAAATAGATAAAAAGGATATATTCAACTTTCTTGTTTTTTTATCTAAAAAAAAATTAAAACCCGCTTCTCTAAGAAGAAAAATTTCAGCATTGAGATCTTTTTATAAATTTTTAATAAGAGAAGAGTTTCTTGAAAATGACCCCACAATGGATTTAACATTACCAAAAAAAGAAAAAATTTTACCTGATGTAATTTCAGTAGAAGAAATAGAAAAGTTAGTAAATATAATTCCCAAGGAAGGGTTTAAAGGAAAAAGAGATAGGGCCTTGATTGAATTACTCTATAGTTCAGGACTGAGAGTATCAGAAATCATTAATTTAAAAATTAATGAAGTTGATTTAAAAAATGGATATTTAAAGTGTTTTGGTAAAGGAAGCAAAGAGAGGATTGTACCTTTTGGAACTTTCGCAAAAAATTTACTTGTTGATTATATAGAAGAAAGAAATAAAAATAATATAAATAGTGATTTACTATTTGTAACAAAAAAAGGAGAAAAACTTTTAAGACAGCATATTAATAATATATTAAATTATTATGCTAAAAAATCGAAATTGAAGAAAAAAATACATCCACATATGTTAAGACATTCTTTTGCAACTCATCTTCTTGAAAGAGGTGCCGACTTAAGAAGTGTGCAAGAACTTTTAGGACATGTTGATATTTCAACAACTCAAATATACACACATCTAACAAAAGAACATCTCAGAGAAGTTTATATGAATTCACATCCTTTATGGAGGAAAAATGATAAAAAGAGTGATACTGATAATTCTTGATGGTTTAGGGATAGGTAATGCTAAGGATGCCAAAGAATATGGAGATGAGGGATCGAATACCTTCCTTCATACAATTGAAAAAACTGGTATTTTGTTACCTAATTTAAATAAAATGGGTTTATTGAATTTACTTTATGATATGAAAAAAGAAACTAATGGTTTTTATGGTGTTCTTGAAGAAGTTAGTCCTGGTAAAGACACAACAACAGGGCACTGGGAACTTATGGGACTTGTTCTTGAAAAGCCATTTCCAACATATCCTGATGGATTTCCAGATTCCATAATAAAAGAGTTTGAGAAAAAAATTGGAAGAGAAGTTCTCTGGAATAAACCTGCTTCTGGCACAGAAATAATAAAAAAATTAGGAGAAGAACATATTAAAACAGGAAAACCAATTGTTTATACATCAGCGGATTCTGTTTTTCAAATTGCAACACATGTTAAAGTTATCCCTCTTGAAGAATTATATAAAATGTGTGAAATTGCAAGAGAAATGTTGAAAGGAGAACATGCTGTTGCAAGAGTTATAGCAAGACCTTTTGATGGAGAACCTGGAAAATTTTATAGAACACCAGATAGAAAAGATTTTTCTCTTGAACCACCATCAGATACACTCTTAGATATTCTTGTTAAAAATAATTATAAGACTTTAGGAATAGGAAAGATTTATGATATTTTTGCTAAAAGGGGTGTAAGTGAAAATATACATATAGAGAATAATACTGAAAATATGGCAACACTTTTAAAAGTAACAATTGAAAGAAATAAATTTTCTTTAATATTTACCAATCTTGTTGATTTTGATATGAATTATGGACACAGGAGAGATGTTTGGGGATTTGCTAATGCATTACTTGAATTTGATGGTTTTCTTGGAAATTATTTGAGATGGTTAAAAGATGAAGATTTATTAATAATAACTGCTGATCATGGAAATGATCCAACTTTTTTAAAACATACTGATCATACAAGAGAAAGAGTTCCGGTTTTTGGTTATGGAAAGGAAATTGAAAATAATAATTATATTAAACTGAATAAATTTTCAGATTTAGGAGCAACAATAGCAGATATTTTTGGTTTGAAAACAATCAATGGAAAATCTTTTTTGAATAAAATCATCAAATAAAAAATGAATACTGAAAAATCTGACAATGTTATCTCAAAAATTTATTTAAAAGAAAAGTTATTAAGATGAAATAGAAAAATCAATTAACCTTATTGGTGGACGAAACTTCTAAAATATTTTTAAAGTAATTCTATAAAATATGATCTATAAAATATCAAACAAATTTCTCATTCATTAAAATTGGTTTAGATTCAGTTACTGAGAAATCTTATACCCTTATAGAAACATAAATTTATGATATAATATATGTACGGGGGCGAAAGGAGATCGACATGGAATGGATGTTTAAACCAGCAGGTGAGGTTGAGAGACCTCTAAAACTCTTAAAAAGTTTAAAATGCCAACACAAATTATGCTTATGCAGTAGCATAAGTTCTACTGCCAGTTTGGAGAAGATTCTGTTTCCTTGATTCTTCAAACTGCGGCTAAAAGGAAACTGGTTCTTATCTACTCCTCATGGATAAGAACAAGATAAAGAGGATATGCCCTGAAATCCTTTGCCTGTTAAGGATTAAGGGAGGAGAAAGAAATAACAGGATAAACCTGTAGAAGGTTTAAATTGATATTCCGTGGACGCGGGTTCAATTCCCGCCGCCTCCACCATATCTATAAAAAGCAATTTGTAATAAAATTTTAATATGGTGAATAAAAATATATCTAAAATAGTTAACTATTTAGAAATAATTGTTTTTCTCCATGATATTGGTAAAATTTCCTCACATTTTATTATGAGTAAAGACCCAGAACTCAACATAAAAGACCGACATGCAATGTTAATTCTTGAAGAAAAATTACCAGAAAATCTGAATAAATTT
>JBAMLT010000156.1:0-6879 GCA_039793425.1 Caldisericota bacterium | reverse complement strand
TATTTTTTGGAGGTCTTTTGGATCTTTCATCCATAGAGAAGTTCTCATCTTCAACAATTCTATCAAAAGAATTGTAATAGACTTCTCTGATGTTACCTTCAATAGCCATAAGAGGTTCTATTTCCTTATATAGTTTTAAAGATTCTTTCAAAGATTGAATTTTAAAAATTATATCATCAAGATTAACTCCTCTTGAATTATAATAATTTAAAACCTTTTCTATGTTTGATACTGCACCAAATACAAATTTTTTTGCAAGTTCTAACCTTTTACTATTATCCAAATAATATTCAGCTTGTTTTAAAATCATAAATCCGGAATTATAGTGCTCTCTTGGATAAAAGGAACCAACATAATATCCATAATAGTTATAAAAATGTAATATAATCTCATTTTGAGATAAAAACTCAAGAATCTCTTTATTTATGGTAACTTCTCCAAAAATATGAATTTCACTGATATTTTCTATTGGAATAAATTTTTTAATTCCACCTTCACCTTCAAAATAAATTGTGTTTTGTTTTCTCTTTAATTCACCATTTGTAAAAACAAAAATTGTCCCTTTCATGCCCAACAAAATTCTCTATAAGCACAATGGGTACAAAATTTGATTTTTTCTTTTTTAGGAGAATTATCCATTAAAATAATTTTTTCAATTTCTGGACTTGCTTTTAAAATTTCATCTTCAATCTCTTTCTTCAATTCAACTTTTATTTTTTTTCTTTCTTTTGGTATAAGTATCTCACCTTTCACTATTACACCATTTTCCTTAAGTTTAAACAAATAAAATGCAACTTGCATAATCATGGACTTTTCATATCTACTTGATTTTTTAACTTCACATATAAGTAAATTTTCTTCATCTTTTTTAATTAAATCTATTTTCATGTCTCCTAAATCAAAAAATTTATTTTCTCTTTTATAAAAATTTTCTTCAATGGATCTTCCAAGTTCAAGAAATGGATTGTCTTGATCAGGAGTTATCTCGTGAGCCATTAACCATAGTTCTCTTTTACATACAAAATAACTTGCAATATATGTTCCTAAAATTTTCACCAAATTAAATTTAAACCCTCTTTTTTAATGAATCCTGTTTCAAAATCGTAATGATCTTTTATTTTATCTTTGGGAACATATCCCAAATAATCATCATAAAAAACTTCCAAATTTTTAAAATTTTTTTCGTTAATTTTTATTGAAACAATATAACTTTCAAAAATCTCTTTAAATTCATAAATTAAAATTTTCTTTTCCCATGGTTTTAAATTTTCATTTTCAACTATCTCTCTGTACCTTTTCCAAATAGCCTCAGCCTCATCATCTATTTCAATAAAAACTGGATAAACATTTATATCCTCAATTAATTGAAATTTTGATACTGATACTTTATCAACACTATCAAAAAATTTTAAATTAATTAATGCTTTAAAAATTAACTCTGATTCATCTTGAGATTTCTTATTTATAATCTCATTAAAATATAGATTTATAACATTAAAAAATTCTTTTTCTTTAATCTCACAATTATTCATTAAAATTTTATAAGATAAATCTGGTGAAATTTTACCATAAACAAAAGGGGCAAAAAGATTACCTTTTTCGTTTTTTAAATTAATTACATAAACACTCCCTTTATCATCTTTAGATTCTCTGTTACACCTTCCTGCAACTTGAACTATTGAATCAAAAGGAGCAATGTCTCTAAAAACAATATCAAAAGATATGTCAACTCCTGCTTCCACTACTTGTGTAGATACTAAAAAAATCTGTTCTTTATTTTCAATTTTCTTTTTCATCTTGTTTATTCTTTTAACTCTATCTTTTGGTATTATATTGGAAGAAAGATAATAGAGACTTTTATTTTTAAGAGAAGATTTTAGTTTTTTATAAAATTCAATTGAAGAATTTATTGTATTTAAAACAAACATAAATGATTTGGAATTGTTTGCTTCTAAGATTTCTAAAAAGAATTTGATAAGTTCATCAACTGAATTAACATTGAATTTCTGTAATAAAATAACCCTATCAAAATATTTAAAATACTCTTCATTATTTTTTAATAATTCCACTGTTTTTGTATTTCTAAATATTAAAGGTTTTGTGGCAGTCATAAGAATAATGTAACAATTTAAATATTTAGAAAGATAAAATAAAATCTTTTCTATTAGATTCCAATATTCTACTGGTATATTTTGTACTTCATCAAGAATTATTATGCTTCTTGCAATATTGTGATATTTTTTTAAAAATCTATTTTTAAAACCTATAACAGTCTCAAGAAATTGAACAAAAGTAGTAACTATAACTTCTGATTCCCAAGATTCAATTAATTCTAAGGATTCATCAATTTCTTTAAATTCATTCCCTTCTTCATATTTAGTATTTGATAGATGGTGATGAGCAATTAAATATTTTGATTTGTTCCCTTTAAAATCATCTATTAAACTAAAAACTTCTTCTAAAACCTGAAAATTTTGATTTATTATAGATATGAATGGTAAAGAGTAGATAATTCTTGGTGTATATCCAAAAGCCTCTTTTATTTTATTTCTTAACTTTAAGGCAAAAGAGAAGGCTGTTAATGTTTTACCTGAACCAGTGGGAGATGTTAAAGTATAAATTCTTTCATTTAGGTTTATATTATTAATTTCAATAACAACCTTTTCATAAATTTCCTCTCTTATTCTATTTATAAATTTTTCCTTATTCGATTTAAATTTTATTTCTTTATATTTATCTATAAGATCAGATGGTAGTTCTACTCTTTTAGTGTCTTCTATCTTTCCAGCACTTTTTTTATCAGAATCAATTAGTGATGAAAATAATGATAAAATTATAAAAGAACACTCTATCTTTACATCCTCATCCAATTTTTCATAAAAGTAAGATTCTCTTTTAACCTCTTCAATTATATTTTCGATTGAATTCGAAAAATCATCAACATCAATATCAATTCCAATTTCAGTTAAATCTTTATTTATATATTCTCTATTTTTTATTATATCTTCAATCTGCTTTTTTACTTTTTCTATATTTTCATCATTTTTTAAAACATCATTTAAATAGTAAAGAGATTTTAAATCTGAATGATGATGTATAACGACAAAAAAAGAAATTAGAGGTAAAAATTTTTTAATAGGGGTGTTTAAATTAAATTCATTTAACTTTTTATAAATAAAATAAGAGGAAAAAAGGGAGGAGATTAATGAGTGATCTGAATATTTTGAGTTAAATTTATAATCAATTAGTTTAAATTGAAAAAAAGTTGTATATTTTCCAAAATCATGTGTCAATCCTATATAATAAGATAGAATTTTTAGAATTTCTAAATTATTTTCAAAAAAGAAATATTCTTTTGATCTCCTCCCAACCTCTTTAAGATGATCTTTTAAAAAAGTATTAGGGTGCGAATAAAACTTCATTTTACATAAATAAAATGTTCTCTTTACCAAATTTATAATCAATTAATAAATATTCTAAATCCTCTTCCAATTGAACTTCAACTTCTCCATTCTTTATTTCTACTATAAAATCTTTGGGTGGTTCTTTTAATTGTCTTTCTTCATTAAAATCGTAAGGCATTCTCTCTTTTACATAAACAGATCCATTTTTTTGTATTAATTTCCCATTCTTTATGTAATCAAGGTTAACAACTGAATTTATAATAACTTTTTTATCTTTATTAATTTCTGGTTTAACAATATCAACAAATTCAATTTTTGCTAAAAACTCACTTATACCTAAATATGGTGGAAAGAGTAATTTGTTTTCTTTAACACTTTCTAATACCTTTTTATATATATCTTCATCAATATGTGTAAAATAAATTCTATACCTAATTAGATCGTTTAAATCTAAAGGTAGTAAAATTTCAAGAGGAATCTGAGTGTGTTGCCCCTTACTTAAATTCAACTCAGGACCTTTTTCTGCCCATACATAATTAACTGTTTCAATGATTTTTTTGATTTTAGATTTTATTGAAATTGAAACAAAGGCTTTTTCTTTTGAAAAAATTTTATAATAACTATCTCTTTTTAAACCTATAATTCCTGCAAATAAACCAATTAAAGTTGTTCTTGGAGGAAAATAATAAGTTAGGGAGGATGAGTTTGTATAATATTTTCTAAAATGTGCCATTTTACCCACTAAATCAAAAACTATTAATTCCAAGGTTTTCCTCCTATTTTATTTCTAAAACTGAATTAAACTCTTTTTTAATTTTTTCTTTAAAAGAACCTCCTTTTATATTCAAATCACTATCTTCAAAGATATATAAATTCTCTATTTTATTTTTATTTTCCTTAAGTAAATTAATAAGTGGGTCTAAATCCATTTCAAAATCCTTTACATCTCTTAATCCATCAACTTTATCGAGTTTAACATAATCTCTTAAATCTCCTAAAAATGTATCTTGATTATTATATTCAACTCTTAACAAAAATCTTGGAGATTGTCCAATTTTACTTCTTGTTGAAGCCATTTTAGGAATTGAGTTTAGAAGAGCACTATCAAACATTTTCACATCTTCAACTGTTAAATTTGTCTCTTTTGCTCTATATCCACTTATAATTCCATAGAATGAGATCAAGGAGTAATATACTCTCCAGTCTTTTCCAAAAGTTCCATATTCTTCCTCTTTTCCTGAAAAAATAGATGTTATTGAACTTGATTCAACATTATCAACTTTATTTAGAGAATATCCCCAGTTGAATTGAACAGGTCCTATAAAATTTGTAGCAACTCCTTTTTCTTCACCCTCTTGTGCTTTAATTGGTAACGTGGCACCGAAGTATCTTATATCAATTAATCTTGAAAGAATTAAATCTAAATCTTCTTTTACTAACTTATTTATATTAACACTCTTGTTTTGATTTTCAAAAAATTTCTTAATTCTATCTGTAGCAGATACTGATTTTCCTTCAATTTTTGTTACAAAAATTTCATGTCCAATACTTTCAAGGTAATCTCTTATATACCTTTTGAGTCTTACATCACTTACTAAATTCCTCTTTGTTTCATAATCCATTCTTGGTTTGTTTTCATCATCTGGGTCACCATTAGGATTGCATAATTTTGCATCGTAGATAAATAAAATTTCAGAATTTTTTGAGTAAATGTCACTCATTGCTTACCTCCTTTGATTTTTTTGATGAAATTATTTTATATGTGTTAAAAGCATATCCAGATAAAATATAATAAACATTATCTATATCAGACAATTTCCAATTTTTTATATTTTTATCAAAAAGTAACTTCATAACTGAAAAATTTGTCTCATTATATTGTCTTATTCTATATTGATCTAATTTTTCAAAAACATCATTTACAAGTATCATCAATCTTTTAGGACTCATTCCATGATAGTTAATTTTTTCAAGTATTGGTTTCTTTTCTGAAGTAGATGTTCTTTGTTGATTCCCAATTTCACCAATTAAGTAACCAAGTAAAAATAGAGCGGCCTCTTCTTCTGAATAATCCATTTCTTTAAAATAATTTTTAATTTCTTCATTTAAATTAAAATTTTCTAATTTTTCAATCATACTTTTACCTCCATTTAAAATATTCAAATATTTTAACATTTTAATTAATAGATTTGATTTAAGGATTGAATAAATCATTTCTATATCAATATTTTTTGGTCTTTTAATCTGAGATAATTTATAAAACCTCTCAAATTTATAAACCTTAATCATTTCAACAAAATTTTTTATTAAGAATTCGAGGTTTATATTTTTACCTAAAAAAAGAGATTCATAAAAATCTAATACTTTTTTATAATCAGTAGAGCGATTTTTTTTATCTAATCTTACAGGAAAGAAATAATACATTTGATTGAGAGTTAATATCCACCTTCTCTCCTCTTCTCCAAATATCCTATCTCCTAAATTATTAATTCTTTTTAAAGCATTAAAAATTTCATCTCTTCTTCTTGAAGGAATATCTTTTATCAACTTTTGTATTTTAAATGACGCTTGATCTCTTTCATAAAAAAGCAAATTTATATTTATATAATTCTTATTATCTTCATAATTTCTATAATTTTCTATAATATCTTGGACTCTTTTCTCAAATTCAAAAAATCCATCAATATTTAAAATTGAATCAAAATCAATTTTGAATGGATCAACAAAATCATAAGCAGAAGAAATGTTTTTGATTGGGAAGATAAATGATGGAATAAGATACATAGTTTTACCAGCAAAATAAAAATTAAGATAATTTCTTAATACTTTTGAACCAACTATGAGATATTTATAACAATCTTTACACATTGAAAAGTTTTTTGAAAAATTCTTTTTGTCTAAATTAGATGCAAAAATTATTAACTTCTGAATGTAATATTTATCAACTAAATTTGCAGTATCAGATGTTAAATCTGTCTCTTTACCACAAACATGACACTTTCCTATGAAACTGTCTTCTTGAAATGGCTCATTTAAAATTTTAGTTTCCAAATAGGAAATATAATCTTCAAACTCATTTGGTTTTTTTCCATCAATTTCAATAGAATAAAGCAAAATATCCCTTTTTTTGAAACTTGCAAAAAGTGGTTTTATTTTTTCAAAAAAGATTGATGAGTATTCTTTTAAAAAATTTTTAAAATCTTTTACCTTTTGAGTAATTTCTTTTACAATTTCATAATAATTAACATTAATATTTTGGATTTTAGAGATATCTAACAAATAAACTTCCTTTTTGTCAAGAAAATTCTCCTCATGAATATAAAATTTATCAAGTATTTCTTTAATATTTTCTTTTAATCTAAAATTAGGTAGATTTTTATATAAATTATAAATTGTTTGTGACATAAAATACTCTATATTATTTGTTGTTAATCTATCTTGGGGATTGTTTCCTAATTCATTACCAACCCAAAGA
>JBAMLT010000155.1:0-7394 GCA_039793425.1 Caldisericota bacterium | reverse complement strand
ATATTAAAAACTCTCATAGAAGAAGGTCTTAATACCTTTCCCCATTTAGTTGGTTTGTGGCTCATCATTAGAGGAGTATAAGATTCAGTTGTGGTGGTCTCAGGATTATCCCAGGGGACATTACCTTCATGAGGGTATGATACATTTTGATTTTTTCGATTTTCTAAAAATATTTTAAACATACCGCCAAAATTAGGATCTTCAGAAATTATGACTCCAAAGTCAGTTTCTTTTTGTTTGTTTTCGTTAATTTTGTTTTTTAACATAACAAAAAAAACATTATCGTTTAGAGGGGTAAAAGCAGGATCTTTTGAAAAATCAGCAATATCTATATCTGTTGCTCCCAAGATAGAACTAAATTGGGTTGAGGTTGTATAGACCCAAATAGGAGCGCCACTTATATTTTTTAAACAAGAAATTTCTTCTTGTGAAGTAGTAAAATTGCCTTTATAACCTGTCTCAGATGAAATAATATGTATAGGTTGGGGGCAGTCATAATAAGAAGTAATAATAGTGTCTATTTTAACTGATTTAATTTTAAATGGCGTAGCGCCGCTTGGGTTATTTGGATCAAATGTTTGGGAACTACTAGTAAAATTTTTTTCAGCAAAAACTGTAGCTTTAATATAGGGAGATGGAATTTCTAACCATCTAAGATTTAAATCAGAAATACTTTGAATATCAGGTTCGCTTTCAAAAATTTCTATTTTATTATTATTATTATCTCTTGAAGAAGGTTTTAGTATTATTTTTTTCCATTCCTCTGGTATACTTGTGGTTGAAAATTCAAATTGAAATTGACCCTTTTCTAGCCACGGAGAGAATAAATATTTAATTGGTTTAAATTCATCACCTTTTATTGCAGGGCTTGGGAAAAAATAAATTTTATTTAACACTCCTGCTTTTCTACCTGGAGGGCCATATAAATATACTCCTTTTATTAAGGAAATAATTTTTACAGATTTAATTTCAAAATTAGGATTTAATTCATTGTCTGTTGTTTTTTTGGCGCCTTTATAATAAGGCTCACTATAAACCTCCAATCTTATTTTCCCAATTGATTTTGGTAATATTTCAATGTATTTTGGTAAAAAATTTGAACCATATATTTGTTGTACATTAGGCAAACTTATAGCGCTTTTAATTTCATTGCCATTATCCTTTAAAATAAATCCTTCTTCTAAACCAACTAATTGAGATAAATTAGGCATAGTTAAAGATGGATTTAAAACTGTAAACAATAAATGAGAACTCAAAATAATTATTAAACCTAAAAAAGCAGAAATAATTTGGGATTTAGCATTTGTAAGTTGTTGAGGATTATCACCAGAAGTTATATAAAGAAAGCCACCATAAATTAAAGATGATATTGCTGCAATCACAGCAATTAGAATGGCAAAATTAAAAATATATTGGATATATTTAACAATATCTGTAGTTGTTGAAATAGTAATTGTTGTTGTTTGGCTTGTAGTTATAGTTGGGTATTTAACTTCTGGTTTCCAATGAAAGATACTTTGGGCAAAAATAGGGGCAAAAAAGAAAATTAAAACAAAAAAACTAATAAAGAAAATAAATATTTTTTTACTTTTTAACATAATATTTAAGGTTGGTAATCTTTATCATAAGGTATAATACTAATACCAGAAGCGCAAGGTGCTACGCCAATTGCATTAAAAAAACGCCACCTCGCACATTTGCCAATATCATTGTCAGAAAGGTCAGAATCACTTTCTAAAAAAACAGAACTTCTATTTCCAGGATAATCATCTTCAATTTCATAAGAATTCTTGCTATCTTTTGGTCGCAATTCTGTTAAAGCAACAATACAATTGCCGTCAATTTCAATAGATCTAACATTATCTTCAAAATTTATTAAATCTCTTATATTATTTTTATTTTGGGCTGTTAAATTTTTGCAAACCTTATCATTATCAATAAAATTAGGTTCTAAGAAATCTGTCCAATTATCACTACTGATTTTAATTTTGCAATAAGGGCCATTAAAGCCTGGATTTTGATACAAAGTTACTATACAAAAAGGAGAACTTTCTCCTCTTAAATTTTTTACGTTAAATACCATTACTGATGAAACTTTTCTTACTTGTCCCCAATTATCTTTACCCCAACGAACATTTGGTTTGTTAAAAATTAAGGAAGTATAAACCCATGGAGGTTTTGGGAAAAGCCAATTCATAATAAAACTTCCTTCATTTTCAATATTTCCTCGTATTTTTCCTAATTTGCTTAAAAATATTTTGAAATTGCCACGATAATACGGATCTTCAAATAAAATTGCTCCATAATCTGTAATAAGATTATTATTTGTATCCACTTTGTTTTTAAATTTAATATAAATAATTTTATCATTAAAATCCGGGGCTGTGCGTCCTAAATCAGGTATGCTTTTAGCAGTATGGAAAAATGAAGTAAAAGTTGACTCTGTTTTATAAAACCAGAGTTTTGCATCATTAAAGAGAATATTAGGAAAACGAGGTTTTAATATTATACACCCGGGAGTCGAAGCAAACATACCTACTGTTGTGGTAGTGTGTAAATCAATAGTAATATAATTACCTGGACATCTATCAAAGTAAGAATCTGGCGTTACCTTTTTTGTTTTAATTTTAATTGATTTAAATTGAATAACCTCACCATTTTCATTTTTTAAAACAATATTGCTGTTTGTGCCCTTTATTATATTACTTGTCATTAAACCTTGATATTCTTTACCTGCATAGATTTCAACTTCTAAAAAACAATTGTTTACATTCGTAGTAGTACAACTTTCAATAGTGATACATTCATAACCAGATATATTTTCTTTTGAAGAGTCAATTGTTGTGCTAGCGCCTGTACAAGTGCCATTATTATAATTTTTATATATTTTAACCCTTACTGGCCAACTAGTAGTACTATATTCTAATTTTATATTAAAACTCCATGGGGCAACAAAATACCAGCTTGGATGAAAAGAATCTCCTTCTATCCCTGGGTCTGGAAAAAGATAAGGTTTATGATATACTCCGGCTAAACGAGAATTAGTTAAACTTTTAGCTAAATAGATGCCATCATCTCTTGGGATAATTTTGATAGATGCTATTGAAAAGGAAGTATTATATTCTCCACCTGTTGTTATTTCTTTAGAATAGCCCTGGTATCCAGATTTGCTAAATACTAAAACTCTTACTTTACCTACCCAAGGATCTAAAATTTGCACTCTATTTGGTTCAAAGTTTCCGTATAGTTGTTTAATATCTGGAACACTAACTCTAATAATTTGAAAATTATTATTATCCCAAATTTTCACTCCTTCGTTAAATTGAGTAATTTCTTCAATTTTTTTTGGTAATTCTATATTTGTTAAAGATGGATTTAAAACTGTAAACAATAAATGAGAACTCAAAATAATTATTAAACCTAAAAAAGCAGAAATAATTTGGGATTTAGCATTTGTAAGTTGTTGAGGATTATCACCAGAAGTTATATAAAGAAAGCCACCATAAATTAAAGATGATATTGCTGCAATCACAGCAATTAGAATGGCAAAATTAAAAATATATTGGATATATTTAACAATATCTGTAGTTGTTGAAATAGTTAAGGTTTCAGAAGGGCCAATGTTAATTATTGGATATTTTATTTCTGGTTTCCAATAAAAAACAGCAAAAACATTAGTTGCTAAAAATAGAAATAAAAAGATTATCAAAAAATTTTTAAAAGAAAATAATTTCATAAAACTTAAAATTTATTTAGTGAGGGATTAATTCTGCCAAAATTTTACAATAAATTCCCATAACTTTTGCAACATAGTGTCTAGTTTCAGCAAAACCATTATTACAATCTGATTTATTATCCCAAGGGCATTCCCATTTTCTGGGTATTTTAAATACGCTTTTTTCACAAATAGTAGAAGTTACATAAGGGGGTATACAAACTTCACTTTCTTTTGTTGCTTCACTTCCTCCATTATATCTTGCTGGAATGTGGCGAGGATCTTTACAGGCTACGTTTTCTCCTAAATCCTTTACATCATTTAATATTCTATTAAGAGCAACACACACCTCTTTTTTAATTCTTTCAGGGCTTGTAGAAGTAAACCAGTTTGAGTTTGTCGTAAGATTTGATTTGTCAATATTACAATTTTCTGCATATCTTTTAAAAGTACCTAATGTCATTTGAGAAAAACCGCAAATCCACCAAGAATTACCATCTTTAGCCAGTACTTCTTTACATCCCTCAGCTTTCCCGTCATTTTCAACAATTAACATTGCTTTTGCTAAACTTTTAAAGTGAACCTCGTACATTTTGCAAGGAAACTCTATTTTTTGGCCATTAGGTAGTTCAATAAATTGTTCTTTTCCTTCTTCTTTAATTAACTCATTTAAAGCTTCATTAATTGCATGTGAATTATAACTAAACTCAAACGTATTTGTATCTTCTAAAAGAGTACATGGGTCATGATCAGGAACACCATTAACCTCTCTTACATAACAGGAATCAAACTCCTTAATAAAATTTTCTGGCGTTTTAAATGAGGGGTCTATTGAATTAGAACAAACATCAGCTGCATAAGGTTGTGTAAATAGACTACTTATTTTTTTAATAGCTTCTTTAATGACTTCTGAAAAAGATGGTTTTTGTTGCTGTTCAATTATAGGTTGAGAAGGAATTGATGGTGGTATTATACCTAATTCAGGCAAAAGCGCTCCTTTATAAAGATAAGGCGATTCTCCGCCATAACAGCACGTCCAATTTAAAAGATTGCTTTCAGACAATTTTTTATTTTTATTTTGAGCTTCAATTATCATTCCGCCACATAACCAAGCTTTTAATTGCAGTTCCTTCGTAGTTGTAGGATCAATATTTGGGATATCTATAGAAGGTAAATTATGCATAAGACAATCTAAACACTCATTTTGTGTAATACCTTTTTTACATTCCTGATAGCATAAACCATAGTATTTGCAAGCAAGTTGATTTTCCCAACTATTTTTTAATTTAGAATGAATACAATTTTCACAATCATTATAATATTGTGGAATAAATGTTCCTTGTTCAAGAAGGCAGTCTCCACTACATTGACCACACAAGCAAGCTCGGCAGCCAAGATATCTTGTATAAGGGGAATCTGCTGTTGGCTCCCTTTCTGGTTTTATTTCTTCTTTTCCTTTTAAAACCTCGCAACTAGAAGCGCATTCTTGAGGTATAGGTATTTTTAATAGTCCTTTATCAAAAGCATCAACACATCTCATTGTTTCCATAGATAGTTTATATTTCCCACTCAATTTGCTTTCTTTATAAGATATATTGCATGTCTGAAACATATTTCTAGCAACTTCTAATTTTCTTTTAGCATAAGAAAATAAGGAGATTTTGTCGCCTATTCTTTCTTGTGGTGGTAAAAATTGATTTTGATTTTCAGGTTGTGGTTTAAAAGCTACAATTTCTTTATCAATTTCAGCATTTCTATCAATTTTACCTAAAACTCCAAACAGCGCTGACGCGGTATTTCGAAATTCTTTATTATTTTTCTCAACATTGTCTATATAGTTTTGAATTGAAACATAAGGACTGCCTTCGCAATAATTTTTCAAGGACAATTTCAAATTTTCACTAATATCAGGGGGCACATTATCAAAATAACTTGATAGAAAACTTAAAATGTCTTCACCAGTGATTAAAGGATAAACAGAGAAAAGGGTGGCTATGTTTTGGTTCAAAAAAGAAAGAGATACATCTAAAACCGGAGCATAATTTTTACAAATAGCAGATTCTTTATTGCAATTTTCAGGTTTACAATTTATACCGTACTCATACATCTTTTTGTTTTCATTATATTTTTTTCCAACTTTTTTAAGAGCCGCTTCTGCGTTTGAAATTGTATCAAGAGATATTTGTCTTAAATTTTCAAGTTGTAGAAAAACTAAATCTAAACCCTGAACAGTAGCGCCTATCGCCTCGCCAATTGGAATTTTAGCATCGCAAGCAAAATTATTTTGGGCTTTTATTTCGTTAGCAAAAATAATAAAAAGTAATATTAAAATTAAAATATTTTTCTGCCTTGTCATATATTATATTATTTTATATCCCTTGCTTTTTCATAAATAAAGTCTTCTAATCCTCTTTGGGGTTGTATTGCTTCTCCTAAATAATGTAAAATCCAAGTGGTAATACAATAAGGATTTATGAAATGGTCAAATCCGGCTACTAATTCGCATATACCTTTTTTAGGTCCAATTAAATTTTTGGTTATTTCTTTAACTTTTTCTTCAGGATTTTCCATTTTAAATATATTTTTTATCACACTTTTTATTATATCTTGAACAAAACTTTGTTGCCATAATGTTTCGTCGCAATCAAAACTATTACTTGCAACATTTTCTAACCAAGGGGGATTGTTTAATTGTTCTGATATGTTAGATAAAAGAGGGTAAAGGAGATCAATGACCTTTGGTAAACAATAAGTTATATCGCAAAGGGTAGATTTATTTCCGCAAGTACAATTAGGGGAAATTGTATCTCCTAATGCTAAATTAAAAGCCCAAATTATAGCAGCTTTTTGTCTTAATTCTGTATCAACTTTCTCAGCTAATAATTCAATTTTATTTGTATCTGGGTTTTCTATGCCGGCTACGGTATTTGTTATTCTATTTTTATCTCTTATCCATATTACTCTTCTCGCTAAACTCCTAAGTTTAAAATAATTTTCAGTTGATTTTTTTGCCAAATCTTTTGTTGGGGCGCAAACAGGATTATAATTTTGGCTTTCTTTTTGGTATTTGCTTATTGGGGGCAAAGATTCGCATCTAAAAATTTTTCCTTCTTCGATTTCAACTTGTATTGGTTTTATGTTTAAGAGATTAGTAGGATTAAAGTTTTGATTATTAATTACTTCCTTTGTAAAATCATTTAAAAGGTCAGGAATTTTTTGGGTTAAGATTTGAATGTCTCCAAAAATCGCTCTTCCATTTTGATAAAGTAAAGCTGTGGTTTCAAAAATTCCAATTAAAGACATTGCATTTAAAATAGGCATAGAAATATTTTCAATTTTTCTCAAATCACCTTTTATTTTAGTGGGTAAATATTGGGTATCTTTTAAATATTGTGTTTCAATACCATAGTCTAGTAATTGATTATAAAATTCGATGTCGCCACAGGTAGTATCATAAGTTTCAAAACAATTTGAGGAAGTAGCTGTTTCACATTTTTGTTCAGGAAGATTTTGCGAAGTACATCCTAATCTTATTATTTCCTTTAAAATAGCAGGGCAAAAAACACTTTTTGTAGATGAGGTAATAGTAATAGTAGTTGATCCAAATGAGGTAGTTGAATCACCCCCTTCAAAACATTTAAATTTATTTGCCCTATTTAAAAGATTTTCACAAGTTGTT
>JBAMLT010000154.1:0-7508 GCA_039793425.1 Caldisericota bacterium | reverse complement strand
TTAATCTTAACCAACCTTTTCACCTCCAAAGGAAACAGGTTATATTAAATTTTATATTAATTATTTTTTTTGTCAATAAGGTTATAATATTAAAATTAAGTTATTTAAGTTTTATTATCTAATTTAAAGGAGGTTTATAATGAATCAAAAGTTAAGTTTAGATGCCACTCTTTTAATTAAAAATGCTAAATTATTAAATGAAGATCGCATCGTAGATATATATATAGAAGATGGGAAATTTAAAATTATAAAAGAAAATTTACATATTAATGCGGATGTTGTAATAGATGTTGAAGGTAATATAATCACTCCAACCTTTGTTGATCCACATCTGCATATAGATAAAGCATTTACTTTTGAATCAAGAAGAGTTGGTAAAGAGGAGACTCTTGAGGAATCAATTAGGTTAATGCATGATATAAAAAAACACTATTCAAAAGAAGATGTCAAAAAAAGAGCTATTAGGGCGATAAAGGATTCAATAAAGTTTGGTGTAACAATAATTAGAGCTCCAATTGATGTTGATAATTATTGTAATTTAACTGCTTTAGAAGGTGCAATTTTAGCTAAAGATGAAATGAAAAATTTTGTAGATTTAGAATTAGTTGCTTTTCCACAAGAAGGGATTTTTTGTAATGAAGGAACAGAGAAGTTAATGGTTCAGGCAGTAGAGATGGGAGCAGATGTAGTTGGTGGAATGCCTGCAGCAGAATGGATAGATGAAGAATCTAAAAAACATGTAGATTATGTTTTTGAGTTAGCAAAAAAATTTAATCTTGATATTGATATGCATGTTGATCAGACAAAAGATTATTTTGCCAGATCACTTGAATATATTGCCTATAAAACTATTAAAGAGAATTATTTTGGAAGAGTCACAGCTGCTCATTGTACTTCCTTGAGTTATCAAAATGATGCTCATGCTAAAAAAGTTATTGAGTTATTAAAAATTGCTAATTTAAATATTTGTGTTAATCCACAAGTTCTTCTTATAATGGGAATTGATAAAGAGCCAAGAACTCGAGGATTGACAAGAGTTAGAGAGCTGGTTGAAGAAGGAGTAAATGTTGCAATTGGTCAAGATACTATTTCAGATGGTTTCCATCTTTTTGGAACAGGCGATCCTCTTGACTATGGATTACTCTTCGCATATGCAGCTCAATATAATTCAATAAATAAAGTTGAAAAGATATTTGATATGATAACCTATAATGGAGCAAGGATATTAAGGTTAAAAAATTATGGAATAAAAGAAGGCAATCCAGCTGATTTCAATATTCTTTTTTGCAAAAGCGAATGCGAAGCTTTAAGATTAAGACCAGGTAGACTTGTTTTTAAGAATGGTAGACTTTTAGCTAAATTTGATAAAAAAGAGGAGGTTTATTTTTAAAATAAAAATATTATAATAAATGTATAAATTTAATTTTTTAAGGAGGTAGCATTTATGAAAAGAGTAAAGTTTTTGTTAATTTTAGGAATTGTTATCACACTATTTATTACTTCCACAGTATCTTGTAAGAAAGCCACTGAGGAAAAACCTATATTTAAACTCGCAACAGTTATGCCAGGCTCAATACAAGATGCTGATTATAACACTATTGGTTACATAGCAACACAGGAGGTTGGCAAGGAATTTGGTATTGATGTCGCTTATTCAGAAAAAGTCGCAGTTCCAGATGCAGAGAGAGTTATTAAAGAGTATATAGCTGATGGTTACAACATAATCTGGGTTCATGGTGGACAATTCAACAGTGCTGCACTAAAAGTTGCAGATGAAAATCCAAATGTTACATTAATTGTTGAAGTAGATGCAAAACCTCAAGATATGAAACCAAATGTTTGGTATTTTCATAGAAATTTTCATACAGGATTTTATATTTTAGGAGCACTTGCTGCTCTTAAAACCGAAACAGGCAAAATTGGGTATATTGGTGGATTAGAAATGCCATTTACTTATGGAGAGATAAATGCAGTAAAACAGGCATTAAAAGATTTAGGTTCAAAAGCAACCCTTGAGTATGTTTATGCTGGAGATTTCAATGACCCACTTAAAGCAAGACAAGCTGCAGAAAGTTTAATTGCTAAAGGTGTTGATGTTATTTTAAGTTCAGTAAATTTAGGAAACTATGGTATCTATAATGCTCTTGCTGAAGCAAAAAGACCAGTTTATATAACAGTTAAATATACAGATAAATCTTCCCAAGCTCCACAAAATTATTTAACAGCAGACCTATTTGATTTTAGAGTTCCACTTAGAGAGGTTGTGAGTAGAGTTTTAAAGGGTGAAAAGGGCGGATTTTTGATGCTTGAATATGGAGAAGGAAAGGCAAGATACACTCAGTTTCCAATTAAAAATGTAAGTGAAGAGATTAACAATAAGGTAAAACAGATTGCAGATGATGTAGCATCAGGTAAAATTCAGGTAATACAAAAACTTGATGCAATTAATCCATAAAAATTATCTACACATAAAGGGAGGGAATACCTCCCTTTTTTATTTTTAAAAAACAAAAATGAATAATTTTTTTGTTGAATTAAAAAATGTAAAGAAAGTTTTTGGGCCTGTTGTTGCATTAGACAATGTTAATTTTTCTATCTTAAAAGGAGAAATTCATGGACTACTTGGGGAGAATGGGGCTGGTAAGAGCACTTTAATGAACATTTTATATGGATTATATACACCAGATAAAGGAGAAATTTTTATAGAAGGTAAAAAGGTAAAAATAAATTCTCCATATGATTCCATTAAACTTGGTATTGGAATGGTACATCAAATTTCAACACTTGTTCCTCAATTTAATGCTATAGAAAACATAATTTTAGGAACAGAGAAGGATAAGTATAGATTAAAAATAGAAGAAGAGAAGGAAAAGATCAAAAAGCTTTCAAGAGAACTTGGATTAGATTTTCCTTTAGATATAAAAGTAAAAGATTTATCTGCTGGAGTAAAACAAAAAATTGAAATTGTAAGAGCACTTTTTAGAGGAGCGAAACTTTTGATTCTTGATGAACCAACAACATCACTTGTTGAAAGCGAGTTTAAAGATTTACTTAAAACTTTAAAATCTTTGGTTAACAAAGGAGTAACTATTATCTTTATCACTCATAAAATGAGAGAGGTTCTTGAAGCATGTGATAGAGTAACCATATTAAGAAGAGGTAAAGTTCAGGGTATTTTAAATAGAGATGAGATGACAACTGAAAACATTGTGAAGATGATGTTTATTGAGAAAGATATAAAAGTAACAGAAAGTGCACTTCCAAAAGTTGAGTTACCCGAATCAAGAAAAAGTGAAAAACCTGTTCTTATCTTAAAAGATGTATCCACTGAATCGACAGAACAAAGCATTGGTTTAAAAAATATCTCATTTGAGATTTTCGGTGGTGAAATAGTTGGTGTTGCATCTGTTTCAGGTAATGGAGAAAAGGATTTGGCAGAAATTATAATAAACCCAAAAAAATTAAAAAATGGGGAGATATATATCGGTGGAGAAAAAATAAATGGTTTATCCACTCTTGAAGTTTTTTCAAAAGGAGTTTTTTATACGCCTGAAGATAGAATAAAAGAAGGAATACTACCTGAAGGAAATTTAAAGGAAAATATTTTACTTGGACATCACTCAGAAGAAAGATTTTTGAATAGAAAAATATTTATTAAATGGAATGAAGCAAAGAGCGTAACTTTGGATACAATTAAAAAATTTAATGTTTATGCTCCAAATGAAGAAACTACTATAAGAAGATTATCAGGTGGAAATATTCAAAAAGTGATAATGGGAAGAGCCTTTGTAAATTCAATTAAACTTTTAATTACACATAACCCAACTTCAGGTCTTGATGTATCTACAGTTGAGTTTATATTTAAGAAACTTGTTGAGACAAGAGGAAGTGGAAGTGCGATACTTTGGATTGGTGAAGATCTTGATGAATTGATGATATTAAGTGATAGAATTATGGTTCTTTATAAAGGAGAACTTCAAGGTATTTTTAAAAGGTCTGAATTTGATAAATATAAAATTGGATTACTAATGATTGGTGGACAGAAATGAAAAATAAAGATTTATTTAGAGTTATTATTATATATTTTTTGTCAATATTTTTTGCTTTTGTTGTAATTTCAATAATTGCTGTTTTATTTAGGTATGATGTTATAAAAGTATTAAGAACTCTTCTAACAACTTCTTTTAAAACCTCTTTTGGTTTTCAAGAGACAATAAAAAAAACTATACCATTAATTTTTACAACCTATGCTTTCACTATCCCTTTTATGATTAAATTTTTCAACATAGGTGGATGGGGTCAGATGCTTTTTGGAGGAACGATAACTGCCGTAGTAGGATTAACTCTTCCAAAAATAGGAATTAATTTACCATCTTTTATTATGATACCTTTACTTATCATTACAGGAATTTTAGCAGGAGGTTTCTTTGCTTTAATTGCAGGATTTTTGGTTGCTAAATTTGATATAAATCCAATTATTTCAACAATAATGTTAAATTTTGTCGCAGTGCAATTTTTAAATTTTATAGCAACTAATCCTATTTATCGTGACCCTTATGAAGGTCATCCAATTACACTTCCTCTTCCAAAATCTGGAACATTAGGATTTATTTTTGGAATTCCATATTCAATTATTTTTGCCATAATTTCTATAATTTTTGTATATTTTCTTATAAAGAAGACAAAAATTGGTTATGAAATCACTGCAATAGGATATAATCTTGATGCAGCACAAAAATATGGAATTAATTTTCAAAAAACTATTTTGATCACGTTTTTTATCGCAGGAGCACTTGCGGGTTTAGGCGGAACTTTTGAAGTTATTAATATACATAAAAAATTGATTGAGGGCTTTGCACAAACAAGTGGAGCTCAATATGGAATATTTGGAGTATTAACAAGTTTGATTGTTGCTGGTAATCCTATAGGTGTACCAATAGCAGCATTTTTAATGTCAGTTTTACTTGTAGGTGCTGATGCACTTCAAAGGACAATGCAAATTCCAGTTGAAATGGTTTTTCTTTCTCAAGCACTTATTGTTTTATTCATTGTAACTTTTAGAGAAAGATTTTTAAGGAGGAAATAAAATGCTAAATTTTATAAATTCTTTTATTTCTCAAACAATAACATATGCAGTTGTTTATACATTAACAAGTCTTGGTATAGTTATTTCAGGTAGAGCAGGAATTTTTAATGTATCAGGAGAAGGAATAATGCTTGCATCTGCTTCAATTGGATTTATTGTTAGTTTTTTATCTCAAAATGCAATTTTAGGATTTATTTCAGGAATGATTATGGGTGCATTATTTGGATTTATTTTATCTTATATACATGAGAGTTATAAAGTAAATCAATTCATTCTTGGAATATCTCTTGTTATACTCGGAACAGGACTTTCAGATTTAATGTATAAATTGATAATTGGTGTAAAACTTACAGCACCAAGGGCACCTAAAACTCCGATTATAAAGATACCTTACATTTCAAATATACCAATCATTCAAGCCTTTTTAAATCAAGACATAATTGTTTACTTTTTATATTTTGTAATATTTTTTGCATGGTGGTTTTACTATAAAACTAAAATTGGTCTTGAGACAAGAGCAATTGGAGAAAACCCAAAGGCTGCTGATGTGGTTGGAGTAAATGTTACAAGAAGAAGATATTTATCTACTATTATTGGTTCAATGCTAATTGGTATTTCTGGCGCTTATTTACCAATAGTTATAACTGGCACCTATACTCCAGATATATCTGCTGGAAGAGGATTTATGGCAGTAGGTATTGCTATTTTTGCAAGTTGGAAACCTCAAAGAGCAATACTGGGAGGATTTTTGTTTGCTGCAATAGAGGTTATAGCATTTAGACTTCAAGTGATTTCTCAAAAAATTCCTTATCAATTTTTCTTAATGTTACCATTTATTTCTGTTTTGATAATCATGATGATATTTAAAAAACAAATTGAATTTCCTGCATCAGTTGGAAAACCATATAGTAGAGAATAGTTAGGAAATAAATTTTATTTTATCTCCTTTTTTTAACTCTGTTATATGAACTAAACTTTTACCTTTTCTTAGTGAATAAATATATTTACCTTTTCTATTTAACTTTGCAATGAAATATAAATTTAATTTATCCAAATAATTTCCATTATAATATATTGGTATTAAATAATTTTTTTTATCTATATTTAACATAATCTCATTTTTTAATAATTTTATATCATCAATTGATTTATATTCTAATTTAACTTTTTTATTTGAAAGTTTTAGTTTTCCATAAAATCTTGGTATTTTTTCTATTTTTTTTATTTTTTTTATGTCAAAATTATATTGAATTATTCTTGAATAGGTTAGAGGTTTCTTAAGAAATGCTTCATAAGCAAGTTCATTTATATTTAATTTATTCTTTTTCATAATATCAATCAAATATTTTGAAAAGTTTATAATTGAGGGTGGTCTTATTGGTGCTAAACTTTTCATTAGAAAATTTTCAATCTCTTTAATTGAATAATTATTCATATATTCTTTTTTTAAATAATATAATCTTCTCATCAACCTTTTTAATAAATTTTTCTTAAACTTTATTTCATTTAATTTACCACCCATTTTTAAATTTTTAATATGTTTTTTTATACCTTTTATTTTCAAATTTAATTCCTCAATTTCAGTATATTTTGCAAAATTTATAATTTTTTTAGTATTTTTAATTAAATTTTGAAAATTGAGATTCATATCGAAAGGCGTTTTTACAAGCATTGTTGATAATAAATTATCAGGATTTAACGGATAAAGATATTTCTTTTTTGTTTCATCAATTTCTATATTATCAACAAAAAAGCCCTCAATTTTATTTATTTTTAAAAATGTATTATCGATATTTTGACCTATTAGATAATATTCATAATTTTCAATATCAAATACTAAATTCCCAAAACCAATTTTTTCTTCTATCAATTTTTTATAACCTTTTTTTGTTTTTAAAAATTTCAAATTAATCTCGAAAATATTTTTTGGTGGATCTATCTTAAAATACAGATATTCAAAAAGAATCGCTTTAAATATTGAGGATACAGATTTTGAATGTGTAAATAGAGAAATATCATTTGCACCTCTTCTTGTTTCTGAAACTGTTTTATTCATAAAAAATTCGCCCAATTTTAAGATATTTTCTCTTTTAAAATTATAAAGATTTGAATCAAGTAAATTTATAAAATTTTTTCTTAAAATATCAAGTTTTACATATTCAATTTTTTTTTCAATAAGAAAAAAATTTGATAAATATGTATCATAAAAAGGTTGTTTCCCAGAATTTGGTGGATTTGAAGAGTCAAGTCTATCAGAAATTTGAAGTAATTTTATATAAAAATTTTTTTCATATTTAATACAATCATCGCTATATGGGCATCTATCACAACCATGATGAGAGCAGATAAAATGAATTAAAGATATGCCATTATCTAAATATTCTAATTCTTTGAAAGTTTTATTTAAAGGGGTTTTTAAAAA
>JBAMLT010000153.1:0-47256 GCA_039793425.1 Caldisericota bacterium | reverse complement strand
TAGATGGAACAATTTCAATAGAAAATTTTAATAGAATAATGGAAATTGTGGATGATGTTGAAATGGTTGTTATTGGACCAGGAATGGGATTGAATGATGAGACACAAAAATTGATAATCAAACTAATTGAAAATATTGAAAAACCAGTTATTATTGATGGAGATGGACTTACTGCGATTAAAGATAATCTTAATATATTAAAAAATAGAAAATTTACTACAATTTTAACTCCACATATGGGAGAGTTTTCAAGGTTAATTAAAATTGAAAAAGAAGAGATTGAAAAAAATAAAATAAGAATAGTTTCAGAAACATCAACTGAATTTAATTCAATAATTGTTTTGAAGGGTTATCACTCTTTAATTGTCTATCCAGATGGTTCTTTATTTATTAATATGAGTGGAAATCCTGGTCTTGCAAAAGCAGGTAGTGGTGATGTATTAAATGGTGTGATTTGTGGGATGTATGGACTTGGATTAAACATTTTTGATTCTGTAAGGATGGGAGTTTTTATTCATGGTTATGCTGCTGATATTTTAAAGGAAAGACTTGGTGAAGATGGAATTACTGCAACTGATTTGATAAATTTTCTTCCATTTACAATAAAAAAATATAAAGAAGATTTTGAAAATATAAAGAAAAAATATTTTATTGAAGTAGTTGTGTAAAAAAATTATGATTAATTTACCAGAAGAATTAAGGTTTAATGAGAAAAAAGAGACAGAAAGAATCGTAAATTTTATTAAAGATATTTTAAAAAAATTTAATAAAAATAAAGTCATAATTGGTTTATCTGGAGGTATTGACTCTACACTTGTATTAAAACTATTGTCGCTTTCGATGGAGAAGGAAAATATAATTGCTCTTATAATGCCAGATAGAGATAGTGATAAAAAAAATTTAATAGATGCAGTTGAATTTGCAAAAGATACACATGTTAAATATAAAATAATAAATATTTCAAAGGTTCTTTCTAAATTTGGAATTTATTTATCTTTACCATATTTTATTCTTCCGACAAAAAAATTAAGAGAAAATGTAACAAAAAATTTTTATATAAAGTATGAAAAAAAATTTGGGAAATCTCCATTTTATTTACAATATAACCCTCCAGATGAATTAAAAAATGATACATTTTTTTATAAAGGAATTGCATATCATAGAATAAAACATAGAATAAGGATGGTTTATTTATATTACTATGGAGAGTTAAACAATGCTCTTGTTGTTGGAACAACGAACAAAACTGAAATAAATTTAGGGTTTTTTGTAAAATATGGCGATTCAGCATCTGATTTTGAACCAATTGCACATCTTTTTAAATCACAAGTTTTTAAACTATCTGAATTTTTAAAAATTCCAGAAAAAATTTATACTAAACCTCCGTCACCAGATTTACTACCTGGTATAACTGATGAGTTTGCAATGGGTTTATCTTATGAAATGATAGATAGAATACTAATTAGATTTATAAAAGGAATAAAGCCAGAAAAAATTTCAGAAGAACTTAATTTTGATTTAAATTTAATAAATAATCTTTATGAAGCATACATAAAATCTGAAAGTATGAGAACTCTCCCCCCAAATCTCTTATAATTTTTATTTTATTGAGATAACTACTCCTTCAATGCTCCATAGGTCTGAATCAACGGTTAGTTTATATCCTATTTTAAATACATCACTTCCATATTTTAAACTTGTCCATCTGTAACTAAATGTTATTGTTATATCCTGTAAAACTGGTTGTTCTGCAATAACAACCCTTCCATCTGAAGTTTCAACCCATTTTTTGGATTGTTCAACAATCGGCTCTTCTAAAATTTGTCCATATACTCTTCCAGATTTATCAACTATTCTATCACCCTTTTTTACTGCTTTACCTATTTCTGGTGGAACCTCAAGTAATTTCATTGTGATTGTATAATTTTTGTATGAAATCTCTTTTTTAAATATGTAGGGTCTTAAAAAATAGAAAAGGATAAGTAAAATTATTATGAAAACCGATATATCAAAAAGATTAAATAGTCCAAATAGTTTGAAATTTTTTATTCCTTTATCTCTTCTTTCCATATATCACCTCCTAATGACTTTATTTTTTGATCAAAATTGAAGTATCCTCTTTCAATATGATATATCTTATTAACTGTTGTTTCATTTTCTGCAAAAAGACCCGCAAGGACAAGAGACGCTCCTGCTCTTAAATCAGGTGCATTAACCTCTGTTCCATATAGTTTATCTACTCCTTCTACAAATAGAGTATTACCCTCAATCTTAATTTTTGCACCCATCTTTTTAAGTTCAGGAATTATCATAAATCTATTCTCAAAAACAGTTTCTGTTATTAAACTAACACCTTCTGATATTGAAGCAAGTACAACCATTTGTGATTGAAGATCTGTAGGAAAACCAGGAAATGGCATTGTTCTTATTTCAAATGCTTTTCCTCTTTTTTTAGAAATAACCCTTATCTTTTTTCCATTTTCAATTCTTAAGTCAACTCCAACCTCTCTTAATTTAAATATGAGAGGTACATTATCCTCGAAAATAACTGGTTTAACCACAACATCTCCCCCACATATTGCGGTTGCAATCATAAATGTTCCTGCTTCAACTCTATCTGGTGATAAAATATGTGAAGTTCCATGTAATTTCTTTACTCCAGAAATTTTTATTGTCCTTGTACCTGCGCCTTCTATTTTTGCACCCATAGAATTTAAAAAATCAGCAAGTTCAACAATTTCTGGTTCTTGTGCAGCATTTTCAATTATAGTTTCACCTTCTGCTAAAGTTGCTGCTATCATTGTATTTTCTGTGGCTCCAACTGATGGATAATCAAAATATACTTTATCTCCTTTAAGTTTTTTACCTTTTCCGTCTATTGTTTGTCCTTCAACTTGAACCTCTGCTCCAAGAGCATTGAAACCTTTAAGATGTAAATTTATAGGTCTCATACCAATATGACATCCACCAGGTAAAGGTGCAATAACCTTTCCAAATCTTGCAAGAAGAGCACCAACAAGGGTTATGCTTCCTCTAATTTTTTTGGCTTCCTCACTATTTATGTTGTAATTTATATTACTATTTTCAATTAATATAGTATCATCTTCTATAAATTTTACTTTTGAACCTATCGATTTAATTGCCTCAAGGAGAGTAATGATATCAAGAATTTTTGGCACATTTTTAATAAAAACTGGTTCATCAGTAAGAAGCGATGCTGCAATTAATGGAAGACATCCATTCTTTGATCCCTGAATTGTAACTTCACCTTTTAGTTTTTTTCCGCCTCTAATCTTATATACTTCCATAGAAATACTCCTTTATAATATTTTTGATTCTCTCTGACGCTTTACCATCTCCAAACGGATTATAATTATAAACTGGTTTCCACCCATTTTCAATAATATCCTTAACATTTTCAAAAATTCTTTTTTCATCAGTTCCAACAATTCTTACAAACCCTGTCTTAACTCCCTCAGGTCTTTCTGTTTCATTTCTCAATAAAAGAACAGGTTTATTTATTGTTGGTGCTTCTTCCTGAATCCCACCAGAATCTGATAGAATAATAAAACTTTTCTTCAAAAGATGAATGAATGTTACATAGTCGAGGGGCTCTGTTATTAATATATTTTCAACTCCCTTTAAAATTGGAACAATTTTTTCTCTTACAACTGGGTTTTTATGTATTGGTATTACAAAAAAAAGGTCTTCATATTTTTCAGATAAAGTTTTAATTGCATTTCCAATTCTTGATAAACCATTTTCCCAGGATTCCCTCCTGTGCGCTGTGACTGTAATAATTTTTTTATCATCTGGTAAATCCATTTTAAAATTGATTTTGAAATTTAAAATTTTTTGAACTGCATCAACTATTGTATTTCCTGTTACAAATATTTTATCCTTATTAACTCCTTCTCTTAATAAGTTATTCTTTGCGCTTTCAGTTGGAGCAAAATGTAAACTTGCAAGTTTTCCAACAAGAGTTCTATTCATCTCTTCTGGGAATGGATAATACATATTATTTGTTCTTAATCCTGCTTCAACATGCCCAATAGGTATCTTATAATAAAAGGATGTAAGTGATGATATAAAAGTTGTTGTTGTATCACCTTGAACTATAACAATATCAAACTTCTCTTCTTTTAATATTTTGCTTACTCCATCAATAACTTCTTTTGTTATATGTTCAAGTGATTGTTTTTCTATCATTATATTTAAAGAATAATGGGGCTTGATATTGAATATATTGAGTAATTCATTAACCATTTCTTTATGTTGACCTGTGTTCAAAATTTTTAGATCAAAATCTTTATCTTCTTTTAATAATTCAATTAAAGGATAAAGTTTTATAACTTCAGGTCTCGTGCCAAAGATAATTAAAACTTTTATCAAAGTGATAACCTCTTAAGTAAAATGATAGAAAGAATTGAAAAAAGAATTGTGATGAAATAAAGCAATATAATTACTTCTTTTTCTTTCATACCACTATACATCAATTTATAATGTATGTGGTCCATATCAGCTTCAAAAATATTTTTTCTTCTTATGGCTCTTCTTATTATACTTGAGAAAGTTTCTATTATAGGAAATCCAAGTGCAATTATTGCAACAATAAGTATAACTGATGCTGTTGTTTTTAAAGCACCCCAGACAGCAACTTCTGCAAGTATAAATCCAAAAAGAAGTGCTCCAGAATCACCAAGGTATATTTTTGCAGGAGGAAAATTGAAAATTAAAAAGCCCAAACTTACTCCTGATATTGCAAAACATATCGATGCAACAATAAATTGACCCTTTAAAATTGATACAAAACCAAGAGTTATTGCAACTATTGAAACAATTCCTGATGCAAGACCATCAAGTCCATCAATTATATTGATTGCATTTGTTATTCCTGTGATCCATAGAATTGTAAATGGTATTGAAAGTTCTTTTAAATAAAGATATCCTCCAGCAGGATTTGTAATAAAATTAACCTTTACTCCATAATATATCGGAATTAATGTTGCAATTATCTCAAAAAATAGTTTTATCCACGCATTTAATTTAAATTTATCATCAACAAAGCCAACAAGAAATATTATTGTTCCTCCAATTAAAATTGATAGAAGTTGTTTTGATGGATTCTGTGTATATAAATATATAAAAAGGATTAATAAAGATATGTATATTGAAAAACCACCACTTCTTGGCATCAACTTAGGAGTTATTTTTTCTTTATCACCTCTTTTTTCATGAGGTTTATCAATAATTTTTAACTTTTTTCCAATATAAATTGAAATAGGAGTTAAGATTATTGATATGAAAAGAAAAATTATAAAATAGTAAAAATTTGGAAGAAAATTTTTCATCTATTTTGTTCCAAAAAGTCTATCACCCGCATCACCAAGACCAGGCAAGATGTATCCATGATCGTTTAATCTTTCATCTATTGCTATAGTATAAATTGGTACATCTGGATAATATTCTCTGATAAAATAGATACCTTCAGGTGCTGAAACAAGAGAAATTACATCTATATTTTCAATTTTCACATTTTTCTCAACCAAAATGTCAATACTTTTAACAATAGAACCGCCTGTTGCAAGCATTGGATCAAGAAGGAAAACCTTTGTTTCACTTATTGAAACTGGAAGTTTTACATAATATGTAACTGGTTTTAATGTTTCTGGATCTCTATACATTCCAATATGACCCACCTTAGCATTTGGTATAAGATTTAGAATCCCATCACTCATTATTAGTCCTGCTCTTAAAATTGAGACAAGCGTTATTTTGGTTGATAATATATAACCTTTTGTTTTCATAAGAGGGGTTTCAACTTCAATTTCATCAAGTGGTAAATCTCTTGTAATTTCATAAGCAATTAATGCTGATACCTCTTTTACAAGTTCTCTGAATTCTTTTGGATTTGTATTTTTATCTCTTAGGTATGTCAATTTATGTTTTATTAATGCATGCTCAAGAAGTTTTACATTTTTAAAATCCATCTATCCTCCTTTCTTAAAAATTATATCACAACTTCTTAAGTACAATCCCTTCTATGTTAATAGAGTTTGTTTTAATAATTTCAACTATTTTATAATTAGTTAAACTTTCTTTAAAATTTTTAAATTGCTTTTTTTCAAACTCAAAAACAAGAACGCCTTCTTTGTTTAAAAAATATTTAGATTTATCAATTAATATTTTTATGTGATTTAAACCATCCATACCACTTAATAATGCTTCTTTCGGCTCCATCTTAACATCTATTGGAAGATCATCATATTCTTCTATTTTTATATAAGGAGGATTTGAAATTATAAGGTCATATTTTGAATTTATGTTATTAAACATGTCGCTTTTAATTATTTCAAAACTTGCTTTTGAAATATCAAATTTTTTTAAATTCAAATATGTATTATGAAGTGCCTTATCACTTATATCAACAAAAGTACATTTTTCAATAGAATTATTAAGAATAAGAGAAATTCCAATAACGCCACTACCACAGCAGATATCAAGAGCATTTTTAAACTTACTAAAATTTTTTATAATATAATTGACAATCTCTTCAGTTTCAAATCTTGGAATAAATACACCTTCATTTATAATAAACTCATAATCAAGAAAATACTTTTTATTTGTTATATATGACAATGGATAACCATTTTTTCTTAAATTAAATTTTTTTATTATTTCTTCATAATTTTTTACTTCAATTTTATCTTTTAAAGAAAGATGAAACTCTTCTTTTGATATATTTAATGAATTTCTTATAATTATTTCGCTTTCTATTTTTGAATTTAATAATTTACTTCCAAACAAAAATAGTTCTCTTAATTCATAACTCAAGATTTTCAATTTTTCTTTTTTTGTCCTCTTCTTTTAAAGCATTTATAAGTTCATCTAAACTACCTTCAAGAATGCTTGAAAGGTTATAAAGTGATAAACCAATTCTATGATCAGTTACCCTGTTTTGAGGGTAATTATAGGTTCTTATCTTTTCACTCCTTTCTCCCCACCCTATCTGTTTTTTTCTCTCCTTTCCAATCTCCTCTTCTTTTTGTGTTTGATAATAATCATAAAGCCTTGCTCTTAAAACTCTTAAGGCCTTTTCTTTGTTTTTAAGTTGAGACCTCTCATCCTGACAGGTTACCACAAAACCAGTTGGTATATGTGTTATTCTCACTGCTGATTCAGTTTTCTGAACACATTGTCCACCATGACCACTTGCTCTATATACATCAATTCTTAAATCATCAGGATTTATGTCAATATCAACCTCTTCAATTTCTGATAGAACCGCAACTGTTACTGTTGAAGTATGAATTCTTCCAGATGCTTCAGTAACAGGAACTCTCTGGACTCTGTGAACGCCACTTTCATATTTCAATTCTCCAAAAGCCCCTTTACCTTTTATTGAAAAAATTATTTCTTTATATCCACCAATATCAGTTGGATGAGAGTCAATTACTTCAATTTTCCATTTTTTCTTTTCAGCAAAATATGAATACATTCTGAAAAGATCTGCTGCAAAAAGGGCTGCTTCTTCTCCACCTGCTGCTGCTCTAATTTCCATTATTACATCTTTTTCATCTCTTTCATCTTTTTGAACAAGAGAAACTATTATTTTATCAAGCAATTCTTTTTCTTTATCTTGAAGTTTTTCTAACTCCTCTTTTGCAAGTTCTTCCATATCTGGTTCATTAATAAGTTTATTCACATCTTCAATCTCTTTTCTAACTTTTTTTAATTCTCTATAAAGAAGAACACTTTCTTCTATTAAAGATTTTTCTTTTAAAAGAGAATTAAGAGTTTCACTATTTTTATATGTATTTTCATCAGCAAGGAGTTTTTCTATATCTTCATATTTTTTTTCAAGTTCTTCAAGTTTTTTTTCTATCTTCATTTTTTATCAATCCTTAAAAGTAAAAATCTTGTGCTCTCTTTTATTTTACCTGAAGGATAATCTCCCCATATTTCTTTTAATTTAAAATTATTAAAATTTAAGAATTCTTCAATTCCTTTTGGTGTGAATGCTTTATCAATTATAGTTTCTCTATTTGAATTTTCTAAATCAAAAATCTTTATTTTTACCAAATCATTTTTAATATCAAGTTCATAAATATAAAATTTTGGAAAGACAACCTCATTCTTAGTTTTAAGGAAGTAAAAGAGGTTTAAAACTTCAGTATAAATTTCTCCTTTAACTTTATTTTTAAAAATTTCAAAGACCTCTTCATTCATAAAAGGAGAGGGAAGTATAAGTGGATTTAATATTTTTTCTTTTAGTTTAAAGAAATCGGTTTTTAAGATAAAATTAAGATTTTTTTTAATAGAAAAATCCATCCAGATGGATTTTCTTTCTATCACACCATACATTTTTTATCTATGAAATATGTCAGGTTTATCAGGTACTACATGATGAATTCTACATCTTGGTTCATACTTTTCTGATGCACCAACCATTATGATTGGGTCAAAATATGATGCAGGATTTCCGTTTATTATTCTTTGAGTTCTTGTTGCATCCGCTCCACAAACAACACATATCGCCGTTAATTTATCAACTTTTTCTGCTCTTGATAATATATAGGGCATTGGTCCAAATGGCTCGCCTCTAAAATCAGTATCAAGACCTGCAACAATAACTCTCAAACCTTTATCTGCTAAAAATTCTATAACATAAATTATTCTATCATTAAAAAACTGTGCTTCATCAATTGCCACGACCTCTGTTTTATCTTCAATTTTTGCAATTATCCCTTCTGGGTGGTCTATACTTATTGCTTCAACTTTTGCACCAGAATGAGAAACAACACTATTTTCATCATATCTTGTATCGAGGGTTGATTTAAAAACCTGAACATTCTGTTTTGCAATTTTTGCCCTTTTTATTCTTCTAATGAGTTCCTCACTCTTACCTGAAAACATACAGCCTGTAATTACTTCAATTATTCCTCTTTTCATTTTTTACCACCCATTCTCTTCAGGTACAATTGTTTTTAAGAAATCATTGTTGCTTCTTGTTTTAACGAGCATGTCAGCAAGTTTTTGAAGTGCTTCAAATGTATCTGCATTTGCAAGTGCTTTTCTTAAAACCCAGATTCTCTTGTATTCTTCTCCTGAATAGAGAAGTTCTTCTCTTCTTGTTCCAGATTTTTTTACATCTATTGCAGGGAACAATCTTCTTTCTGCAATTCTTCTGTCAAGAACAAGTTCCATATTACCAGTTCCTTTGAATTCTTCATATATTACTTCATCCATTTTACTACCTGTTTCAATAAGTGCTGTTGCTATAATCGTTAAACTACCACCATTCTCAATATTTCTTGCTGCTCCAAGGAATTTTTTTGGTCCTCTTATTGCTGCTGGGTCAAGACCTCCAGATAAAGTTCTACCAGAAGGTTGAGTTACAAGGTTATATGATCTTGTAAGTCTTGTAATTCCATCAACAAGAATAACAACATCCTCACCCATTTCTACTAACCTTTTTGCTCTTTCGATGGTTAGTTCTGTTACTCTTATATGATTTTCAGGTGGAAGATCAAATGTTGAAGATATTACCTCTCCTTTTGTTGATCTTTCCATATCTGTAACTTCTTCAGGCCTTTCATCAACAAGAAGTATCATTAAATTTATTTCTGGATGATTTATTTCAATTGAATGAGCAATTTTTTTAATTAGAGTTGTTTTTCCTGCTTTTGGTGGAGAAACAATAAGTCCACGCTGTCCTTTTCCAAGTGGTGCTATAAGTTCTATTAATCTGATCGCTAAATCTGCACCAGGTATTTCAAGTTTTATTCTCTTATTAGGAAATATTGGCGTTAAGTTTTCAAAATATGGTCTTGTTTTGGCTTCTTCAGGTGATATTCCATTTATTGAGATAATCTTAAGTAGCGCAGGATATTTATCTTTTTCTGGTGGTTTTCTTACCCAACCTTCAACAAGATCACCTACTCTTAAATTGAACCTTTTTATCTGCGAAGGAGCAACATATATATCTCTTGAAGAAGGAGTATATTTATATCTTAAGAAACCATATCCTTCTGGCAGTGTTTCTAAAATACCCTTGTCTATATACTGTTCATCGGGTGGTATACCAGGAAAATAATCGAGTTTCCTATCAAGAAGTTCAGAAGGATAAAATTCTTCTTTTACAGATATTTCTTCTTTTTTTATCTCTTCATTTTCGATTTCAGGAGTTTCAGTTAATTCATCTTCACTCACATGCTTTAAAATTTCATTAACAAGATCATCTTTTTTATAATGTGAATAGTTTTTGATCTTGAGTTTTTGAGAGATTTTATACAATTCCTTCATTGGCATATTCTTTAGCTCTTCTTCTCTCGTCAAATTTCACCTCCAGTTTATTTAAGAATTTTTAAGAAAAATGGTAAAAATACAAGTGATATTATGCTCATAAGTTTAAGTAAGATATTAATTGAAGGACCTGCTGTATCCTTGAATGGATCACCAACAGTATCCCCAACAACACTTGCTTTATGAGCAGGCGAACCCTTTCCGCCAAACATTCCCTTCTCAATAAGTTTTTTTGCATTATCCCATGCACCACCTGAATTAGCCATAAAAATTGCAAGAAGAGCACCAGATACAAGCGAACCAGCAAGAAATCCTCCTAAACCATCTTTTCCGAAAATAAAAACAATTATGAATGGTGAGATTATTATGATGAGTGATGGAATAACCATCTCTTTTAATGCTCCAATTGTTGAAATATCAACACATTTCTTATAATCTGGCTCGGTTTTACCTTCAAGTATCCCTGGTATTTCTTTAAACTGTCTTCTTACCTCTTCAACCATTTTATAAGCTGCTTTTTCAACTGCTGATATTGAATATCCTGAGAAAAGGTAAGGTAAAACCCCACCAATAAACATTGCAGAAACAACATTTGGTTTTAGTAAATCTATTACATTGATATTTGCTGTCTGCGCATAAGCAACAAAAAGAGCAAGGGCTGTTAAAACAGCAGAACCTATTGCAAAACCTTTTCCCATAGCAGCGGTTGTATTACCATAAGCATCAAGCGAATCAGTTATACTTCTAACTTCGGGTTTTTGATGTGACATTTCGGCTATTCCTCCAGCATTATCAGCAATAGGACCATAAGCATCTACTGAAAGTGAAATCCCAAGAGTTGCAAGCATTCCAAGTCCAGCAAGTGCAATCCCATATATACCTGAAAAAAGATATGCTCCATATATTGAAAGAGCAAGAATAATTATTGGTAAAATTGTACTTTCCATTCCAATTGAAAAACCTGCAAGAATATTTGTTGCTGTTCCTGTTGTTGCTGCTTCTGCTATTCTTTTTATTGGTTTTCCACCAGTATAATATTGAGTTAAAAGACCTATAACAACACCGCTAATTAAACCCAAAAATACTGAATAAAAAGGGTTTAAATTATTGATATAAATTTTTGTTAGAACAAAAGATATAACTGCAAATATTATTGCACTGAACATAGTTCCACCTGTTAATGCACTTTGAGGAGTTAAATTTTTAAGAATCTTTGAAGAAAACTTAACATATAAAACACCAACAATTGATGATATTAATCCAAGAGAAACTATTAAAAATGGATAATATACGCCCATTTCAGCAATAGAAAAAGGAGTTATAGATGATAATGCCAAACTTACTGCTATAACTATTGAGGAAACTGCTGCGCTTACATATGATTCGTAAAGATCAGCACCCATTCCAGCAACATCTCCTACATTATCACCAACATTATCTGCAATAGTTGCAGGGTTTCTTGGATCATCTTCTGGTATACCAGCCTCAATTTTTCCAACAAGATCAGCACCAACATCTGCTGCTTTGGTGAATATTCCTCCACCAACTCTTGCAAAAAGAGCAACAAAACTTGCTCCCATTGAATAGCCCGTAATTAACATAATTGGTCCAACATGATGAAGAAGAGTTATTCCAAGAATATAAACAATTGTTAAACCAAGAATTCCAAGCGATGAAACTGTTATTCCCATAACAGCACCACCTGAAAAAGCCAGGTCTATTGCTTTTCCTCCAGATTCTCTTGCAGCGTTTGTCGTTCTACCATTTGCTCTTGTTGCTATGCTCATACCTATAAATCCTGAAAATGCAGATAAGAAATTACCAAATAAAAATGATAGAGCAACATAAGGATTTATAAGAAGAGCAACTATAACAGCAAAAATGACAACAATTATTCCCATGACCTTCCATTCACGGACAAGAAATGCTGAAGCACCTTTTCTAATTGCAAGAGATATTTTTTTAATATCATCACTTCCTTCAGGTTTTTTAAGAACATCAAAAATCAAAAAAATCGTAAACAAAATTCCAATTAAACTTACAACAATGGATAGAGTTAGAAAATCCATTTTTTTAATCCTCCTTATTTTTGGAGCCAGCGACCCGAGTCGAACGGGCGACCAGCTGATTACGAATCAGCCGCTCTACCTCTGAGCTACGCTGGCAAAACTGGAAATATTTTTAAAAATATAATGAGATTATTATGGAGCGGGAGACGGGACTCGAACCCGCGGCAGCCACCTTGGCAAGGTGGTGCTCTACCACTGAGCTACTCCCGCATGGCGGGATCGACGGGATTCGAACCCGCGATCTCCAGCGTGACAGGCTGGCGTGTTAGACCGCTACACTACGACCCCAAATATTCCACTATCCCTGGTGGGCGAAACAGGAATCGAACCTGTGACCCCTTGCTTGTGAAGCAAGTGCTCTACCGCTGAGCCATTCGCCCTGCTTTATTATTCTAATAAAAATCAAACTTTTGTCAAGTGCCTGTGTAAGTAAAAAATTATTTAAATTTAGGTTAATTAATCTGAATTAATGGAAAGAAGAAATAGAGTATTTTTTATATAAAATTATATAATGGTCATAGAAAATTGAAGTTAAAATGGTAAAATAGGATAAAATGGAAAGAATCGAGAAGAAACTTAAAAAGATAGAGGCAGATTTAATTAATCTTAAATTAAATATGTCAAGAATTTTATCAATATTTGATAAAAATTTCAATAAAGAGATAATCTTAACACTTCTAAAAGAGAGGGGTTTAAAACCTCTTGAAAGTGAAGAGATGAAATTGATTTTACCAAAAGATAATAAATATATTGATGAATATTTTGAATTACTTGGTAGTTATTATTTCAGAAGAATCCTTTCGGATATTATAAAAAAAAAGGAATTTGATGAGAATTTTATTGATAAACTGAAAGAAAAGTGGGGAGAAAAAGCTTTAGAAAAATATTTTCCCTTTATCATGAAATATGAAATAATAACAAAAAAGAATAATAAATATATTTCAAGTTATTATGATATAGATAATTTTGGAGACACCCTTGAATGGTATATTGTTAAAATTTTACTTAATGAATTTTCAACCCCATCAATCTCGAATGTAAAAATTAAAGGTTTATCAACAGGAGGAGATTTTGACATTTTCTTTTTACTTCTTGGTAAAATTTCGTATCTTGAAGTTAAATCTTCTCCTCCAAATAATATCTCAATTGAAGAGATTGAGAATTTTATTAAAAGAGTTGATATTATAAAACCAACAGTTTCTATTTTATTTATTGATACAACATTAAATATAAAAAGAAATATAATAGATAATATGAAATTTTTATTAAAAAGAGTTAATAGAGAATTTTCTGAAAAGGTTATAAGAAATGGATTTTATAAAGTTAGCAAAGGTATTTATGTTTTTAATTCAAAAAGAAGTTTTAAGATTAGTTTTAATTATGTTTTAGATGATCTTATCAAGGAGGAAAAGTATTGAAAATACTTATAACCAATGATGATGGTATAGATTCAATAGGATTAAAATCTCTTGCAGAAGTTTTTTCTGATGAGTTTGAAACTTTTATTATCGCTCCAGAAAAACAGAGAAGCGCATTAGGACATTCAATAACTACACACAAACCCTTGAGGTTAAATGAAGTTGAGATCGGAATTAAAAATGTTAAAACATACTCAACAAATGGAACAACTGCAGATTGTGTGATTCTTGCAAAAGATATACTTATAAAAAAACTTGATTTTGTAATTTCTGGAATAAATGAATTACCAAATGTTGGTGATGATATTACCTATTCTGGAACAATTTCAGGAAGCATGGAAGGAGTTATAAATGGAATACCATCAATTTCTGTATCAATATTATATTTTAAAGAGAATCTAAAAAAAGCATCTATTTTTTCAAAAGAGATTGTTAAATATCTACTCAAAAATCCTTTAAAAAAGGGAACATTCCTAAATATAAATTTTCCTGGAGAAGGGAAAATAAAAGGTGTAAAGATAACTAAAATTGGTCATGTATGGTATAGAAACAGAACAATTGAAAGAAAAGATCCTTTAGGAAGACCTTATTATTGGATAATTGGAGAGCCAGTTTGGGAAGGTGATGAGAAAACAGATACTTGGGCAGTTAAAAATGGTTTTGTATCAATTACTCCTCTACATATAGATTTACTAAATTATGAAATATATGATGAACTTCTTAAAAAAGAAGAAATCTTTAACGAAATTCTTTTAAAGATATGAAAAAAATTTTAGTTCTTACTGAAAAGCCATCTGTTGCATCAGATATTGCAAGAGTTCTTAAAGTTAGAAAGAGTGGGGATTTTTATGATAGTGATAAATATACAATAATATATGCACTCGGACATCTTGTAACATTATGTGAACCAGAGGATTATAACAAAAAGTATAAATTCTGGACCATAAAAGATTTACCCATAATTCCAGATGAGTTTAAATTGAAACCAATAAAGGAAACAGAAAAACATTTCAATATAATAAAAAAATTCCTTAAAGGTAATAATTATGAATATGTTGTAAACGCATGCGACGCTGGAAGAGAAGGAGAACTCATCTTTAGATTCATATATAAACTTTCAAATTCTGAAATTAAGGTAAAGAGACTATGGTTGAATGCTTTAACTGATGAAGAGATCTCTAATGGATTTAAATCCTTAAGAGATGGGAATGAGTTTGATAATCTTGGTAAAGCAGGAGAGGCAAGAACTGAGGCTGACTGGCTTGTAGGTATTAACGCAACAAGGGCTTTTACAAGAAAGGAAGGACTTTTGTTATCAATCGGAAGAGTTCAAACACCAACTCTTGCAATGATTGTTGGAAGAGAAAGAGAGATTTTGTCATTTGTTCCTCAAAAATATTATGAAATTTTTGCTGATTTTATAAAAGAGAGTTTTAATTTTAAATATAAGGGTAAGTGGATTAATGATAGTGGAGAAAGTAGAATTTTTGATAAAGAAGTTTTTGAAAAGATCATTAAAAAAATTAAAGGTAAAGAAGGAATAGTAACTAAAGTTGACAAAAAAGAATCAAAAATTTTCCCTCCTCTTCTTTATGATCTAACTGAACTCCAGAGAGAAGCAAATAGATTATATGGTTTTACTGCTCAGAAAACCCTCTCAATAGCGCAATCTCTTTATGAGCAGGAAAAATTAATTACATATCCAAGAACAGATTCAAGATTTCTACCAACATCTATGAAGAATGAGGCATTAAAAATCCTTAAAAAAATTAAGAATATTAAATCTTATGAAGAATTCATTGAAGAGTTATTTAAGAATGGAGTGAAATTTAATAAAAGAATAATAGATGATTCAAAAGTTACAGATCATTATGCAATAATTCCAACAGGTGTTTTGCCAAAAGATAAATTATCAAAAGAAAAAAGTATGATTTTTGATCTGGTGTCAAAAAGATTCATATCTGTTTTTTTCCCTCCTGCTGAGCAACTAAATTTAATAATAATTACAGAAGTGAATAAAGAGAAATTTAAAACAGATGAAAGATATATAGTTTTTTCTGGATGGATGAAAGTTTATGGAAAAGAGAGCGATATATTTAAAGATATTCCTTTAAAAGTAGATGATATAGTTAAAATTGAAAGGACATATTTTGAGGAAAAATTTACAGAACCACCACCAAGATTTACTGATGGAGCACTCCTTTCACTTATGGAAACCTGTGGAAAATTAATTGAAGATGAAGAATTAAGAGAAGTTTTAAAAGAAAAAGGCATTGGAACACCAGCAACAAGAGCACAAATAATAGAAAGATTGATTGAGGTTGGTTATATCGAAAGAGATGGCAAATATTTGATACCCTTACCAAAAGGAATGAAATTAATTGAAAGTCTTGAAAATATACCTCTTTATGATCTTATATCTCCTGATTTAACAGGTGAATGGGAGAAGAAGCTTTTACTAATTGAAAAAGGTGATTTAAAATATGAAAAATTTATAAAAGAGATTGTTGAATTTACAAAAAAAATTGTTCAGAGTATTGTGAATAGAAAAGGGAAAAGTTTAAAAGATGAAATATATGAAGTTATAGGAAAATGCCCAAATTGTGATGCTCCTTTAATAGAAGGGGAAAAGGGTTATTTCTGTAAGAATTTTAAAGAAAAAAAATGTAATTTTTATTTACCAAAAAAACTTCTTGGAAGAAAAATTGAGAAAGAGGAAGTTTTTGAATTAATAAATAATGGAAAAACAAAACTTTTATATAATTTTATTTCAAAAAATAAAAAAAGATTTTCAGCATATCTTGAACTGAAAGATGGAAAGGTAGTTTTAACTTTTCCTGAAGATAAAATTATAAATTCAGAATCTATTGGCAGATGTCCAGTATGTGGTGGAAAAATTATTGAAACTGAAACAAGATTTAGATGTGAAAATGAGGGGTGTTCTTTTTCAATAAGTAAAAATATTCTTGGTCATAAAATAGAAAGAAAGGATATAGAAAAACTTTTAGAAGGAAAAGAGACAGAATATTATCAATTTAAATCAAAAGGAAAGAAGTTTAAAGCAAAGTTATATCTTGATAAAGATAAATTAAAATTCATTTTTGAGGAAAGGAAGAATGATAAAAGGAATAGTTAGAAAAGTAGAAAGTTATGATGAGGATTTAATTAAAAAAGTTTTAAATGAAAATAAAAATTTCATTTTAGATGGTTTAAAACCAGAGGATAAAGTTTTTGTAAAACCAAATCTTCTCTCTTATAACCCTCCAGAAAAAGCAGTAACAACAAATCCAATTTTTACAAGAGCGGTTATTTGTTTCTTACTTGAAAATAATTTAAAAGTTCTTGTTGGTGATATCCCAGGTAGAAGTTTCGGTTTAAGTAAATATCCTGAAATTTTAGGTTTAACTAACATAAAAAATGAGAATTTGTCAATTGTTGATCCAGCAACTGAAGGATTTGTCGAAGTTAAAGAATCTGTTAACAATAAAATTAGAATTCCAAAAATGTTATGGAATGTAAAAAAATTATTTAACCTTCCAAAAATGAAAACGCACTCTTTAACTTTTATTAGTGGTGCGACTAAAAATTTATTTGGTTTAATTCCAAGAAAAGATAGACTTGAAATTCACAGGATTCCTGATGTGAAAGATTTTTCTAAATTCCTAATTGATATATCTTTTAGTTTACCTATTGAACAGATTATAATTATGGATGGAATTGTTGGTATGGAAGGTGATGGACCCTCAATGGGCAATCCCATCAATCTAAATTCTATTGTTATTTCAAATGACCCTTTATTTTCTGATTATTTAATGAGTAAAATCATGAGTTTTAATATTGATGAAATTCCTCTATTTCAGTTGGGATATAAAATAGAAGGTGATATAGATGGAAATATTGAAGAATTGTTAAAATCATGTAAAAAACCGAAATCATATTTAATTCCAACAAAAGTAACATCAAAAGTTTCTTCCTATATTTATGGATTATTTAAAGATTATCTTCAGCCAGTACCTGATGTCAACAAGAATAAATGTATAAAATGTGGTGTTTGCGCATCAAAATGTCCAGGTGGTGCAATAAAATTAAATCCATATCCAACTTTTGATCGAGACAAATGCATTTTATGTTTTTGCTGTCATGAACTCTGTCCTGAAGGTGCTATTTATTTAAGAAGGTCAATTTTTTCAAAAATTTTTAAAACATAAATTTTTTAAGGAGGAAATTTATGGATTTAGGAATAAAAAATAAAGTAGCAGTGGTAACAGGTGGAAGCAAGGGTTTAGGCAAGGCAGTAAGTTTTTCTCTTGCACAAGAAGGAGCAAAAATTGCGATTTGCTCAAGAGATGAAAAGGTTTTGAATGAAGTTAAAAATGAAATAGAAGAGAGTTATAAAACTGAAATTTTTGTTTATCCATGTGATTTGAGATTGAAAGAAGATATTCTGAAATTTAAAGACGAAGTAATAAAAAGGTTTGAAACAGTACATTTACTTTATATAAACGCTGGTGGACCACCAACAGGAAGTTTTTTTGATTTTCAAGATAAAGATTATATTGAAGCAATTAATCTTAATTTAATGAGTACAATTAATTTAACCTATGCATTTATAAAATATATGATGGAACAAAAATTCGGAAGAATTGTTGCATCAACCTCTATTTCAGTTAAAGAGCCACTATCAGATATAATTCTTTCTAATGTTTCAAGGACACCAGTAGTTGCTTTTATTAAAAGTATTTCAAGAGAAGTTGCAAAGTATAATATAACTGCAAATTGCGTGGCACCTGGATATACAATGACCGATAGATTAAGAAAAGTTGTTGAAAATAGAGCAAAAAAGGAAAATATAACTTTTGAAGAAGAATTGAAAAAATTGAGTGAAGATATACCTATGAAAAGAATAGGTGACCCAGAAGAATATGCAGATGTTGTAACTTTTTTACTTTCTGAAAGGGCAAGTTATCTTACAGGGGTCACCCTTTTAATTGATGGTGGTGCTTACAAAGGGTTAATGTAGATTATATATTTAAACCATATTTAGAATTATAACCAATTGATTCTGGTTTTTCCATTAGAGTAATTTCTAATTCCATCTTTTTATTATCTCTATAAATCTCAATTTTTACTTTATCACCAATTTTATGCTGTCTTAAATATTTTGTTATTTCTTGAACTGAAGAAATATCGTTTCCATCAAATTTTGTTATGATATCATATGCTTTTAAACCAGCATAAGATGCAGAAGTGCCTGGATAAACCTGAACTATCAAAACACCTTTGTTTGTTGGTAAATTATTTCTTTTTGAAATATCATCAGTAATGGAAACCCCACTTATACCAAGGAAGGGCCATACAACTTTACCATAAAGTTTAAGATCACCTATAACTTTAATAATTGTATTTGATGATATAGCAAATCCAATACCCTGAGCAGATTGTTGCATCGCAGTGTTCATTCCAATAACATCTCCTGTAAGAGTTAAAAGAGGTCCACCTGAATTTCCTGGATTTATTGCAGCATCTGTCTGTATAACTCCAACAAGTGTTGTGCCATCTTCAAATGTTAAAGTTCTTTCAAGGGCAGAGATGACTCCAGTTGTAACAGTATGATCAAGTCCATATGGATTTCCTATTGCTATTACTGTCTGACCAACTTTTAGAGCAGATGAATCGCCAAAAGTTAGATATGGTAAATTATTTGCTTCAATTTTAATTAATGCGATATCTGATGATGGATCAGTACCTATAACTGTTGCATTATATTCACTTCCATCACTTAAAGTTACTATAATTTTTTTTGCACCAGATACAACATGGTTGTTTGTAACTATCTCACCCGATGGTGAAATTATATAACCAGAACCAAGTCCAGATGTTTCATATGAATAGAAGAAATCTGAAATAACTTGAGTGGTAGATATTCTAACAACTGCAGGGCTTACCTTTTCAGTTACATCAATTATTTGAGATTGTTCTACTTCAATAACCTTACTGATATTAACCAATTGGGTTTCGCTATTATTAGAACCTATTGAGTAATATGGTAAGTGGGTTTTTATATAACTAAAAGTAACTAAACTACCAATTCCTCCACCAATTAAAGCACCAATTAATATAAGGATAAAAAATTTTAAAAATTTTCTTTCCTTTTTAGGTTTCTCTTGAATTTTTTCAAATTCTTTAAGAATTTCATCTTTTTCAGATGGTTCTTCGTTTTTAGTTTCTTCAAGATCTTCCTTTCTTTCGAACTCTTCCATGTTAACCTCCTATATAAATATATATTTAAATTTCATTAAATTGTTACAATAAAGTTTGTTAGTTAAAATTTTTTAATCTATGAATTTTTCAGAGAATTTTGTTATATCCTTAGTTCTACCAATAAAGACCATAATATCATCTGGTCTGAATGTCTCTTCTGATGATGGTGCAACTATAAAATCTTCATCTCTTTTGATACCAAGGACAATTATTTTATATTTATTACTTAAATCAAGTTCTCTTAAACTTTTACCGATAAATTCTTTTGGAACTCTTGCTTCTTCAAGGTTATATTCAGGTGATATTTCAATAAAGTCAATTAATGAAGTTGAGGTTAATTGAATTGCGAGCGTTTCTCCTCTTTCTTTTTCAGGATAAACAACAAGGTCTGCTCCAATTTTCTCAAGAATTTTTCCATGAAGTTCGTCAACTGCCTTTGCAACAACATACCTTATTCCTAAATTTTTTATAAGCATTGTTGCCAAAATACTGTGTTCTTTATTATCGCCTATGGCAACTATTACAGTATCGCAATTTTTTATCCCAGCCTCATCCAGAGCAAGATCATCTGTTGCATCTGCCTGAATTACATGCATCAGTTTATCCTTCACTCTTTCAATTACATTTTTATCATTATCAATTGCAAGAACAGGGAATCCTCTCTTTTCTATATGTATTGCAACTGAAAGTCCAAATCTTCCAAGTCCAATTACTCCAAAAGTTTTCTTCATATATTTATCCTACCATAACTTTATCTTCAGGTAAATAAATCCTTTGAGGTTTTTTAACAATTAGAGTAGTTAAAATTGATAAGATTCCAACTCTACCTGAAAACATTGTGAACATTATTATGAGTTTACCAAGATAAGATAGATCTGGAGTTATTCCCGTACTTAATCCTACAGTTCCAAATGCTGATACTACCTCAAAAATTATGTTAATCAATCCAAATTTCTCAGTAATTGAAAGTAAAAAAGTTGATAAAAATATTAAAAAGATTGATGCAGTAAAAATTAAATATGCTTTTCTTATGGTTGATGGTTCAATGCATCTATCAAAAATTGTAACACCTTCTCTTCCTTTTATCGTGTATCTTATATTCATCAAAATTATTGCAAAAGTTGAGGTCTTAATTCCTCCACCTGTTCCACCAGGTGAAGCACCAATAAACATAAATAACATTATCATTAACATTGTCCCTAAATTTAAATATCCTATGTTAATAGTATTAAAACCTGCTGTTCTTGGAGTTACTGCTTGAAAAATAGATACAAGGATTTTTTCCTTTGTTGTCAAAAATTTTAAAGTTGTTAAATTATTTCTTTCAAGAACAAATATAAATATTGTTCCAGTCACAATTAAAATTGCTGTAACTGTTAGCACAAGTTTTGCATGAACACTTAATTTTTTTGCTTTTGGAAAATCAATAATTTCACTTATGACACCAAAACCCAAACCTCCAGTTACAATTAAAAGAATAAAAGTAATATTTAATAAAATATTCCCTTTATAATTTGTAAGGCTCTTAAAATTTCCAAGAAGATCAAATCCTGCATTACAGAATGCTGATATTGAATGAAATAAACCATAAAATGAGCCCCTTAGGATACCATAATCTTTTATAAAGACAGTTGCAAGAAGGGCTGCACCAACCCCTTCAAAAATTAGTACTATAAAAAGTATTCTTCTTGCAAGTTTAATTATCCCACCTATACTGAAAAAATTTATTGATTCTTTTAAGATTATTCTATCCAGTAATGGAATTTTTCTTCCAAGGAGTAGAGCAAGAAAAGTAAATATTGTCATATAACTTAAACCACCTATCTGAATTAGAATCAAAATTACTAACTGACCGAAAAGCGAATAATGTGTACCAGTATCAACAACTACAAGTCCGGTTACACAAGTTGCTGAAGTTGCAGTAAATAAAGCATTTATAGGATTTGTAAATTTACCACTTTTACTTGATATTGGAAGCGATAAAAGAATTGCTCCAATTATAATAATTAATAAAAATGTCAATATAATAAACCTTGCGGGTTCTTTTCTAATATTATTCAGATGCATTTGCTTTAATAAGATTAAAATTTAAATAAATATTTATTATTAAAAAAATAATGGAAAAGATAAGAGATAAATAATTTTTAGATGTAATTGAAAAATAAGTTAAATAAATAAATAATATAGTAGAGATAAGGTTAATTATTTTAGAAATATTTACATATAATTTTTGCTTTAAAGCAATTGATACAAGGAAAAGTAGTATGCCAGCAAGTAAAAAATTCATTGATGTATTTATATTGATAAGTCTAAACCATAAATTTGTTATTCCTCCAAATGTATCTTTAGGAAGAAAGAAAGTAATGAAAGGTATTATTATAAGAATTATTGGTAATAAGTTATTCTTTTTTTCACTTGTTATTTCAACATATTTTTTTGTAGTTTTTATCACATAAACCATAAAAGAGAACATAATAACAAGGGTAATAAAAAGAACAAAATTTTTACTATAACTTTCAGTAATTCCAGCAAATCTTAAAAATTTAGCTGTGCCTTCCTGAAAAAGAGTAAGAGGATCTTTATTTTTAATCAAACCTTCTGTTTTTGCATAGATTATAAGTGAAAATGAAGAAAAAATTGCAATTAAAGATAATATTGTTGATGTTAAAAGACTTGTTGAAAAAGAGTCTCTTTCTCCCTTAATTTCATTTCCTGTAAAGATAACTGAAAAAAGAGAATCAAAACCAGAGAATATTCCAAATGATAGAACACCAAGAATAGTTGGTAAGAAAAACCCAGATTGACTTATAGGAATGAGTGGTTCTCTTTGTATTCTAACTCCAATTAATGGTCCGAATATTCCTCCAAATATTAAAACAAATAGAAGAAATGAAGATAAATAAGAAAATGGTCTAGAAAGATAATTCTCATTTAAAAACACAAATAAAAATAGAAGTGCTGTCAATATTATACCCCATGTGAATTTACCAGTAATTACTGTAAAAGGTATTCTTATTGGGAAGAAACCTCCCAAGAAAATAATATAAAAAAGTAGAACGATAAAAAGTACAGTGTAAGGGACTATATCTTCCTTTTTTCTTATCAAAACTAAAGAAAAAAGAAGTGATAATGGAATAAGAAAGAGAAAGGAAGTTGAGGTGCTTAAATTTTGAGAAAGAAGTTCAGCAGTATAATGAATAAATGAAATAGTTAGAATCAATGCAAATATTATTAAAAAAATTAATAGAATGTTTTTTATATTTTTATATTTATTAAAAAGTTCTTTTATATTAAATCTCTTAGGAAATAGGGTTGAAAAGAATGATAGGGGATAGCCAAGAAAAATAAGTGAAATAATTGTATAAATGATAACTGGTAAGTATCCCCATCCCATTGCAACAATTGGAGCAAGAAAAAGATATAAACCGCCAGTTGCACCGAGTTTTTCACCAAAAGGAACAAGAGAAAAACCTCCTTCCTTTTTAACTTTAAACCACTTTTTAAAGAAAAATCTTGTTAAAAAATATAAAACAAATAAAAATATAGTGATGAAAATAGATAAATAATATAATTTCATATATCACTCCTTCTTTTTCTTTTCATACAATGATAAATTTTAAACCAATTAAATATTCTGTCAAGAATATAGTTATTAAGTCTTGTCTTACTGCTTTTTTTATATGAAATTTAAATTTTAAGAACTGATTCTAACTTCTGATAGAAGTTTCTTAAAAATTATGTAATCTTCTTTATTGATTTTTTTATCTTTATAGTAAAACTCTTCAAATTTAATGACAAAATTTTTAATAGATTCTTTAATTTCTTGATTTTCTATTTTTTGAAGAAATTCTTCAAGCCCCTCATTTTTTTTCTTTTTTATGCCAAGTTTTTCCATTTTTTTATTAAAAATATTTAAAATTCTTTCTTCATAACTTCTTTTTTTAGATTTTATTATAAAAAATAATAAAAAGATAAAAGAAAAAGTAATAATAATTGAACTTGATAGTTTTTTTAGATTAACGGAGATTTTGATCTCTGGTTTTTTGAAACCTTCTCTTATTTTATTGAACAAACTAATCTGCTTTTCTAAATCATAGTTAATTATTAATGTGTTGTAGTAATAATTGATGGTATCAAGAAATAGTGAAAATTTAGTTAATTTTTTTCTATTTAAAATTAATTCTTCACTTGGTATAGAAGGAGTTGGGTCAAACCTTATCCATCCAATGTTATCAATATATACTTCAACCCATAAATGCGCATCACTCTGCCTTACAATATAATAATTTCCAAGGTCATTATAAACTCCTCCTCTATAACCAGCAACAACTCTTGATGGAATTCCCAAAACTCTTAAAATTATTGCCATGGATGTTGCAAAATATTCACAGTTCCCTTCTTTTGTTTTAAATAGAAACTCATCAATAGGGTTCTTTGAAGTTGGTAGATTTTTAAGAGAATATTTATATTCTCCATTTTTTAAAAAATTTTCCACTTTTCTTACTGCATCTAATTTATTTTCATCATTAAAATTTAAACTTAAATTTCTTATCTCTTTAGATAAATTTTCTGGTAATTCAAGATAATATTTATCTTGAGTTAATTTTTCTTCAATTATATCTGTCATAATAGATTTTACTTCGTATCTTATTTTGTTTGATAATATTTCCTTTGTATAGAAGGTGAAATCATCCTTTTTATATATATTTCTGAAGTTGGTTATATTAACTGGTTTATCAAGACCAAAAAGATAATTACCAGCGTATGGTTCAAGATATATTGTTTGATTGACAATTCTTCCTTCAACTTTTATCTTTTTATCATTTGAAGTGATATCTATATCACTCCATTCATTTCCTTCAAAATATTCTAACGTTATTCCTCTCCAGTAAAGATAGTCATCATCAATTTTTTCAGTACTCACTCTAAAAATTATTGAGTTATCTTCTTGAATATCTGAAACTGTCCCAAGTTTAACATTTTCTGTAAATCCACTCCTTGCAGTAAGGGTTGATCCAAAAAAGTTAAAAAGAGGATATGGAGTTCTTGGAAGTGCAAAGAAAAGAAACACTGTTACAGGAAATGAAATTAATGGTATTAGAGTTGTTTTATATATGATTTTTGTTATTTCATTGAACTTAAGAGATAATTTCTTATCTTGAGAAAAATAGGTTAAAAAAACAATTGTAAGATTTAGAAGGAAAATAAATATAAGAAAATATACAATAAATGAAATTTCAAAAGAAAAAATTGTTGCACCTGTGAATATTAATATTGAAATCAAAAAAATTTGTAGATAATCCCTTGTTTCTTTGTCTTCAATAAATTTTATAGATAAAAGAACAAGTAGTGATTCAAGAGCAGGTGTTATAATATCTGATAGTGTTATCCTCATAAAAATTAAAACAATGAATATTATGGCAATAAAATTTAATAAATTTCTATTTATTGAAAAATATTTTATAAAATCCTTATAAATTGCAAATATAAAAATTATAAGTGAAATCGAAAGATACAAAATTGACACATTTCTAAAAGAAAAAAGAAAAATTTCAAAGCCAATTGAATAACTCAATATTTTTAAAACATTTTCAATACTATACTTTTTCATATAATGCAAGTTCAGTTAATAAATTAATTTTATGAATTAATGACATTTCTGGTTTAAATATCTTTTTGTTTATTTTAAGACCAACTGGAATATTTCTTTTTATTGAATCAAGAATAAAAAAAGTGACCAATGATATTTTTTCCTCTAAATTCTTTATAAATATGGAATCAAAATCTATAATTATTGGTCTATCAATAAAACTTGAAAGTTCTTTTATCTTTAAAATTCCTGTTTTAGCAGTGCTTTTCCAGTCAATATACTTTAAAGGAGTTCCTAAAATATAATCTTTTATTGATATCATTTCTCCTTCATACCCTTTTTTCGTATTTATTTCAAACTCTCCCTTTTTACTTTTTCTATCAAATAGATATTCCATAAACCCCCTTTTTGGTTCTGGAAAAACAATAAACTCAATATTTTTTTTGAAAACATAATATCTTACAAAAAAATTAAAAGGAAAAGGAGATGAGATTTCAATTTTATCTAAAACATATTTTCCTCTTTTCGGAATATTTATATTTACTAACTTTTTATCTTCTTTTTCGAAAAATGGAAAGAGAATTAACTTATTATAAATTTTAATTTTTATTAAAAAAACAGGATAAGAAGGTTTTTCATTATTCAAATTTATTGAAATAGGGAAATCATTATTAGCATATATTTCATTAGGAAATTCAACATTGCACTTTATTCTTGTTATATTAAATCTTCCAAAAAATCCTGAAATTGCCATAAAACTTAAAAGAAATGAAGTAATTAAGAATAATAAATTATTTCCTGTATTTATGGCAGCAACGCCAAGAAATATTGTGATTATTATATAAAAATATCCTGCCCCTGTAATTTTTATCAGGCTGGGGTAGGTACTTCTTCTATGATTGATTTTATTATCTCCCTTTTATTCAAATTTTCATATTCTTCTTTAAAAATGACTCTATGCGGAATAACATAATCAATTAAATCTTTTATATCTTCAGGGACAACATAATCTCTACCTTTTAGATATGCATTCGCTTTTGCTGTATATGTTATGGCAAGGCTTCCTCTTGTCGATATTCCTGCATACAAAAACTTACTTTTCTTTGTTAATTCTATGATTTCAAGAATATATTCAATAACTCTTTCTGATATATAGACAGTATTTTTAATATATTCTTGAATATTTATAATTTCATCTATTGATATTATTGGTTCTATATTATAAAGTTCTTCTCTTGTACTTCCTAACTTTAAAATTTCTTTTAGTTTTCCTCTATCAGGATAACCTAAAGATATCTTCATCATAAACCTATCAAGTTGTGATTCAGGAAGTGGAAATGTTCCGAAAAGTTCAACTGGATTTTGTGTTGCAATTACAAAAAAAGGATTAGGCAATTTATATGTTTTGCCATCGATTGTAACCTGTTTTTCTGCCATCGCTTCAAGAAGAGCAGATTGTGTTTTTGGAGTTGCTCTGTTAATTTCATCAACAAGAAGAATATTATTGAATATGGGTCCTGGGTGAAATTCAAATTCTCCAAGTGCTTTATTGTATATTGATAGACCTGTTATATCAGTTGGTAAAAGGTCTGATGTTGCCTGAACTCTTCCAAAAGTAAGTCCTAAAGTTTTTGATAATCCAATTGCAAGAGTAGTTTTTCCAAGACCAGGAAGGTCTTCAATAAGAAGATGTCCTTTAGAGAATAAAGATATTAAGGCAAGTTCAATCGCCTTTTCTTTACCCTGAAGGAATTTTCCTAAAAATTCTATGATTTCTCTAATTCTGATTCTCTCCATATTTAAATTATATAATAACTTTAAGATATCTTATAATTTTTTTAGGAGGTTATTTATGGATATTAAAGGAAAAAATATTTTAATAACCGGAGCAAGTAGAGGTATTGGTAAAACTACAGCAATTGAAGTGGCAAAATTAGGAGCAAATGTTGGTATTAATTATAACAAAAATAAAATTGAGGCTGAAAAAGTTTATGATGAAGTAAAAAAATATAAAGTTGATGCAATTCTTCTTCAAGGTGATGTGAGTAAATTTAATGATGTTAAAAAGATAGTCGAGGGTTTTGTTTCTAAATTTAATAGAATTGATGTCCTTGTAAATAATGCAGGAATTTCTCCAGAACATACAAAATTACTTGATATTCCAGTTGAAGAGTGGGATAGAATAATTGATGTTAATTTAAAAAGTGTTTTTTTAATGACAAAAGAATCTCTTCCATATATTCCAGATGGAGGCAAAATTATAAACCTTTCTTCAATTGCTGGAAAAATGGGAGGCACAATAGGACCTCACTATGCTGCAACTAAAGCAGGAATAATTGGATTAACCTTTGCTCTTGCAAGCGAACTTGCTCCAAGGAAAATAACAGTAAATGCTGTTGCACCTGGACCTGTTGATACTGAACTTGTCACAGAAGAAGTAAAAAAGAAACTTAGTGAACTCACACCTTTAAAAAGAATTGCAACCACACTTGAGATAGCAAAAACAATCATTTTTATAATTGAAAATGATTTTGTAGACGGTGAAGTTATTGATGTTAATGGTGGCAGATACATGGATTAATTTTTAATTACTATTTTAATTTTTAAAAAATCTGATAAAATTTTATAATGGATGCTTAAAAACCTAACCGTTAAAAATTTTGCAATTATCGAGGATTTATCAGTTGAGTTTGAAAAAGGTCTAAATGTCATAACAGGAGAGACAGGATCTGGCAAATCCATACTTATAACAGCCCTTGGTGTAGCATTAGGAAATAAATTTTCAAAGGATATGCTAAGAGAGGGAGAGGATAAGTCAATTCTAACTGTAACTTTTGATATAAGTGAAAATAAAAGATTAAAAAAATATTTAGTTGATAAGGGAATAGAAGATGATATTCTATTCTTTCAAAGAGAAATAACAAAAGATGGTAAGCAAAAATTAAAAATAAATGGGATGGTTTTACCATATTCGATTTATAGAGAAATTGGAGAGGTACTTGTTGATATTCATGGACAGCATGAACCTCAATCACTTCTTGATAAGAATAAACATCTTGAACTTCTCGATAGATTTATAGGTGAAGAATTTCTTATAAAAAGAGATGAATTCAATGAAAAACTTAATAGATACAAAGAGATAAATAAGGAAATTGAAGAGATACTCACAAAAAAAGAAGAAAGAGAAAGAAGAAGAGATTATTTAACTTTTGTAATAAATGAAATTGAAAAAGAAAAAATAAGTGAAGATGAGGAAAATGAACTACTATCAAGAAGAGAAATATTAAAAAATGTCTCAAAATTACAAGAAGCATATAACGAGATTTTTCAGAATCTTGAAGGTTTTGATGAAACAGAAGGTGCAATTGATAAAATAATAAAATCCATTAAAAAAATTGAAAATATTGAGTCAATAGATAAAATTTCATCTACCTTTAAAAATGAGTTAAATGAAATCGAGATTAAGATGAGTGAAATTTTAAATCAAATAAAGTTAAGAAAAGAAGAAATTGATTATAGCCCTGATGAACTTGAGATGATTGAGGAAAGATTAAAGATTTATGATGATTTGAAAAGAAAATATGGGAAAAGTGTAAGTGAGATTATAAATTTTCTTGAAGAATCAAAAAAAGAGTTAAAGAATCTTGATACAAGTTTTGAAAAAGTTGAGGAGTTAAAAAAAGAAAATGAAATACTTGAAAATAAGTTAATTGAAATTGGGAAATTCTTAAGAGAAAAAAGAGAAGAAAAGGCGAAAGAACTTGAGAAATACATTGAAGAAGAACTTTCAACTCTTGCTATGGAAAAGGCAAAATTTTTTGTTAAATTTTTTGAGGAAGAAGATGAATCTGGAATTCCTTTTGATGGAAAAATTTTAAAACCAAACCAAAATGGATTTGAAAAAATAGAATTTTTCATTTCTCCAAATCCAGGTGAATCTGAAAAACCACTTGTTAAAATTGCATCGGGTGGAGAACTTTCAAGAGTTATGCTTTCAATAAGAACAATTTTTGGTAAGATAGATGAAATTCCATGTATTGTTTTTGATGAAATTGATCAGGGTATAGGTGGAAGAGTTGGTGAAATGATAGGAAGAAAATTACTTGAATTATCAAATAATGTTCAGGTTATCTCAATTACCCACTTGCCACAGATTGCTTCTTTTGGTGATAATCATATACAACTTATGAAAAGTGTTTCGGGTGAAAGAACATATCTTACAGCAAAAACTTTAAAAGAGGATGAAAGAGTTTATGAAATAGCAAGAATGCTTGGGGGAGTTGAGATTACTGAAAGTGCAATCAACCATGCAAAAGAACTTTTATCAATAGGAAAGGAGGTTAAAGGTGTATAAATTACTTGTCATAAATCCTGGTTCTACTTCAACAAAAGTTTCATATTTTGAAGATGAAAAAGAAGTTTTTTCTGAAAAACTTGAACATCACATAGATGAACTTAAAAAATTTCAAAAAATTTTTGATCAATACGAATTTCGAAAAAAAGCAGTTCTTCAATTTTTACAAAATCATTCAATAAATGAAAAAGAATTAAACGCAGTAGTTGGAAGGGGTGGTGTTTTAAGACCAATACCTGCTGGTACATATTCTGTAAATGAGAAGATGATAGAAGATTTAAGAAATGCAATAGTTGAACATGCAAGTAATCTTGGTCCTGTGATGGCATATGAAATTGCAAAACCTCTGGGTATTCCAGCATATACAGTTGATCCTGTTGTTGTTGATGAATTTCCAGATATTGCAAGAATATCAGGATTGAAAGAGATAAATAGAAGATCAAGATTCCATGCTCTTAATACAAGATATGTTGCAAAAAAAAGAGCAGAGATGCTTGGTAAAAAAATTGAGGACTTTAACTTCATTGTTGCACATCTTGGTGGAGGAATTTCAATTGTGGCTTTTGAGAAAGGAAGAGCAGTTGATGTAAATGATCCTTCTTCTTCTGGTCCTTTTTCGCCTGAAAGACCCGGGGGATTACCATCAATAGATATTGTTGAAATGTGTTATTCAGGAAAACTTACAAAAAGTGAGATAAAAAAGAAACTTATGGGAGAGGGAGGAATTGTTTCTTATCTTGGTACAAATGACTTAAGAGAAGTTGAAAGAAGAATTGATGAAAAAGACGAAAAGGCAAAACTTATTTTTGATGCGATGGCTTATCAGATAGCAAAAGATATCGTTGCAAACGCTACTGTACTCAAAGGAAAAGTAGATGAGATAATTTTTACTGGTGGGATGTCAAATTCAAAAAGATTGATTGATTTAATATGTGAAAGAGTGAAATTTTTATCTACTAAAATTTTCCTTTTCCCTGGAGAGATGGAACAAGAAGCTTTATGTTTTGGAGCATTAAGTGTTTTAAAGGGAGAGGAAGAAGTAAAAATCTATTAAAGGAGGCCATAAAATGATAAAAAATTTTGAAGAACTTATCAGTGAAGTGAAAAAAATTGGTAAAAAAAGACTTTCAATCGCTATTCCCTATGAAATTGAAGATTTAAAAGCAATTAAGTTTGCTAAAGATGAAGGTATCATTGAGCCAATTTTGATTGGAAAAAAAGATGAAATAAAAAAATACTATGATAAAGCAGAAATTTCACTTGATGCTGAAATAGTTGAAGAAAATGATTATTATAAAGCAATTGAACTTTCAGTTTCTATGGTTAGAGAAGGAAAAGCAGATTTATTAATGAAAGGCTTGGTTAAGACACCAGAACTTCTTCATGCAGTTCTTGATAAAGAAAAAGGAATAAGAAAAGAAAAAGTTTTATCTCATGTTGGAGTTTTACAATGTTCAAGATATCCAAAATTAATAATAATGAGTGATGGTGGAATGGTTATCGCTCCAACTCTTGAACAGAAAGTAGAAATTCTTAAAAATGCCCTTTTCGTTGCAAAAGCGCTTGGAATTGAAACTCCAAAAGTAGCACTTCTATCTGCAATTGAAATTGTAAATCCAGACATGCCATCAACTCTTGATGCTGCACTAATAACAATGATGGCTAAAAGAGGTCAGATTAAAGGCGCAATTGTTGATGGACCTCTTGCTTTTGATAATGTTATTTCAAAATGGGCAGCAGAAGTTAAAGGAATCAAATCAGAAGTCTCAGGAGATGCTGATGTTTTTATTGTTCCAAATATTGAAGCAGGAAACATTTTCTTTAAGATATTGAATTATCTTTCAGATGGTTTCAGTGCCGGTGTTGTAATTGGTGCAAGAGCACCAGTTATTTTACCTTCTCGTTCGGATTCAAAAGAATCAAAATATTATTCAATTGCATTAGGTTGTTTAGTATCTAATTTTAAATAAAGGAGGAACTGATGGAAAAAGAGTTAACATTAAATCCATTCAAGATAGTTCAAGAACAGATTGAAAATGTTGGTGATGTTCTTGGTCTTTCTAAAGATGTAGTTGATGTTTTAAAATGGCCTAAAAGAGTTTTAACTGTTTCTATCCCTGTAAAAATGGATGATGGAAGGGTTAAAGTGTTTTTAGGTTATAGGTCTCAACACAATGATGCATTAGGACCTACAAAAGGTGGAATTCGTTTTCATCCAGATGTAACAGTTGATGAAGTAATGGCTTTATCAATGTGGATGACCTTAAAATGTGGAGTTGTGGGAATTCCTTATGGAGGAGGTAAGGGTGGTGTTGCCTGTAATCCAAAAGAGATGAGTGAAGGTGAAATTGAAAGAGTATCAAGAGGCTATATTGATGCTATCTGGCAATTTATTGGTCCTGAAAAAGATATACCTGCTCCTGATGTTTATACAAATCCTCAAATTATGGCATGGATGATGGATGAATATTCAAAATTAAGAGGATATAATGCTTTTGGAGTAATTACAGGAAAGCCTCTTCTTCTTGGTGGTTCAGAAGGAAGAAATATGGCAACAGCAATGGGAACCCTCTATACAATTAGAGAAGCAGTAAAAGTATTGGGAATTAATCTTAAAGATGCTAAAGTATCAATACAGGGTTATGGAAATGCAGGATATTTTGCAGCAAAACTATTATATGATGATGGAGCAAAAATAATTGCAGTAAGCGATTCAAAAGGTGGTATTTATTCAGAAGAAGGATTAAATCCAGATAAAGTACTTGAACATAAAAAACAAACAGGAACCGTTGTTGGTTTTCCAAACACAAAAGAAATTGGTCCAAAAGATACTCTTACAATACCATGTGATATAGTTGTTCCTGCTGCACTCGAAAATCAAATTACAACAGATAATGTTCATGAAGTTAAAGCAAAAATTATCGCTGAAGCAGCAAATGGACCAACTACTCCAGAAGCAGATAAAATTATTACTGAAAAAGGAATTTTAATGCTTCCTGATATTTTAGCAAATGCAGGAGGAGTTACTGTTTCTTATTTTGAATGGGTGCAGAATAATTATGGGTATTACTGGAGTGAGGAGGAGGTTCTTGATAGGCTTGAAAGAATTATGGTAAATTCTTTCAAGAGCGTTTATGATATGCATAAAGAAAAGAAAATTGATATGAGAACTGCAGCAGGTGCAGTTAGTATAAAGAGAGTTGTAGATGCAATGAAACTTAGAGGATGGATTTAATAAAAAAGGGGAGAGACCTCTCCCCTTTTTTATTTGGAGGATGAGATGTATAAGATACTTGTTATAAATCCTGGTTCAACTTCAACAAAGATAGGGGTTTTTGAAGATGAAAAACCAGTTTTCATTGAGGTTTTAAGACATGATTCTGAAACTATAAAAAATTACAAAAAAATTTTTGATCAGTATGATTTTAGGAGAAATATTATTTTAAATTTTCTTAAAGAAAAAAACATTTCCATAGATTCATTATCTTGTGTAGTTGGAAGAGGGGGATTGATTAAACCTGTTAAAAGTGGAACTTTCCTTGTAAATGATAAGATGATTGATGATCTCAGAGAATCTAAAAGAGGAGAACATGCAAGTAATCTTGGTGCAGTTCTTGCATATGAAATTGCAAAATCTGTTGGAATTCCAGCATTTATAGTTGACCCTGTTGTTGTTGATGAAATGGAAGATGTTGCAAGAATATCGGGTCTTTATGGTATTGAAAGAAAAAGTATCTTTCATGCATTAAATCAAAAGGCTGTTGCAAGAAGAGCAGCAAGAGATTTGAATAAAAAATATGAAGAAGTAAATCTTATTGTTGTTCATCTTGGTGGTGGTATATCAATTGGTGCTCACAAAAAAGGGAAAGTTATTGATGTTAATAATGCCTTAAATGGAGATGGTCCATTTGCTCCCGAAAGAGCAGGTGGTCTTCCAACTCAAGACCTTGTAGATTTATGTTTTTCAGGAAAATATACATTTGAAGAGATGAAGAAAAAACTTGCAGGAAATGGTGGTCTTGTATCACACCTTGGAACAAATGATGCAAGAGAGGTAGAAAAAAGAATTGAAAAAGGTGATAAAGAAGCAAAACTTGTTTATGAAGCAATGGCATATCAGATATCAAAAACAATTGGAGAAATGGCAGCAGCCCTAAGGGGTGAAATCGATGCAATAGTTATAACTGGAGGTATTGCATATTCGAAGATGCTTACTGACTGGATAGTTGAAAGAGTTTCATTTTTAGGAAAAGTTTTAATTTACCCTGGTGAAGATGAAATGGAAGCATTAAATGAAGGTGCTCTAAGGGTCTTAAGAAAAGAAGAGGAAGCAAAAATTTATGAATGATGTTATAACTGATTTTAAAAAAATAACTATCTTTGTAGGTGAAATAGGAAGTGGAAAAACAGAATTTGCAATTAACTATGGAATAAAAATAAAAACAAATGGTAATAAAGTTGAGATAATTGATCTTGACCTTTATAAACCTTACATAAGATTGAGAGATTTAAAAGAAGAAGTAGAAAAATTTGGCGTTAAGGTAATAACACCTCCTGATGAGATTAAAAGAGCAGATTTACCTTTAATAATTCATGCTTCGAAGTCTTGTATATATTCACCTGATACAATTTGTATTTATGATATTGGAGGAGGAGAAGGAGCTTCTTTCGTTCTTAGACAGTTCCCAGAAATAGAAGAATTTTCATATGACTTATTTTATGTTGTAAATATCTATAGACCTTTCACAAGAAAAAAAGAAGAAATAATTAAAAACATAAATGATATTGAAATTGCAACTGGATTTACAATTTCAGGGATAATCGCAAATTCAAATTTAAGAGAAAAAACAAAAAAAGAAAATATAATAGAGGGTTATAGAGTAGTAAAAGAAGTATCAGATGAAATAGGGAAAGAGATTAAATATATTGGGGTAAGAGAAGATATGATTTCAAAAATTCTTGATTTAGAATTTAAAGAAATTATCTTCCCTATAAAAAACTTTATTAAATATCCAGGAGAGATTTAAAAAGGAGGAAAGTAATGGATAAAGTTTCAAAAATAATAATAAGAGAAGATTTTTGTAAAGAATGCCAATATTGTATACACTTCTGTCCAAAAAAAGTTCTTGAGAAAGATATGAGTAAGTTAAATTCAAGAGGCTATCATCCAGCTAAGTTGATCGATGAAGAGGGCTGTATCATGTGTGGAATATGTGGCGAGGTCTGTCCTGAAGGTGCGATAGATGTCTATAGAATTAAAGAGGAGGTTGCAAAATGAGTGAAAAAGTTTTTATGAAAGGTTCAGAAGCTCTTGCTGAAGCAGTTATCCGCTCTGGTTGTAGATTTTTCTTTGGTTATCCAATAACTCCTCAGAATGAAACACCAGAATATTTTGCAAGAAAAATGCCACTTGTTGGTGGACTTTATCTTCAAGCAGAAAGCGAAGTTGCTGCAATAAATATGGTTTATGGAACAGCATGCACAGGCAAAAGAGTTTTTACATCAACATCATCTCCAGGGTTTTCTTTAATGCAAGAAGGAATTTCATATATTGCATGTTCAAATGTTCCAGTTGTTGTTGCTAATGTTGTAAGAGGCGGACCTGGTCTTGGAGGAATATCTCCTGCACAATCAGATTATTTACAAGCGACTAAAGGTGGAGGGCATGGAGATTATAAATTGATTGTTCTTGCTCCTTCAACAGTTCAGGAGATAGTTGAACTTGTTCCAAAAGGTTTTGAACTTGCAGAAAAATATAGAACAGTTGTTGAATTTTTGTTGGATGGTATTTTAGGTCAGATGATGGAAGCAGTTGAATTTAATTATGATATTAAACCAGATGAATTACCAACACCTTCATGGGCATTAACTGGAGCAAAAGGAAGAACTAAAAATCTCATTGTTTCATTTGATCTTAACCCTGAAAAACTTGAAATTATGAATCTTGAACTAAATAAAAAATATAAAGAAATTGAAGAAAAAGAGAAAATGTGGGAAGAATATAATCTTCTTGATGCTGAATACATTTTTGTTGCATTTGGAACAGTTGCAAGAATAATAAAATCAGTTATTGAAGTTGAAAGAAAAAAGGGATTTAAGGTTGGTTTATTTAGACCCATTACTCTTTGGCCATTTCCATATGAAGAGTTGAGAAAATTTGTACCTCAAGCAAAATTTTTCTTTGATGTTGAGATGAATCTTGGACAGATGCTTGAAGATACAAGACTTTCAATTTTGGATAGAAAACCAACTTTTTTCTATGGAAGAACAGGTGGAGTTGTACCAACAACGCTTGAGATAATTGAACAGTTTGAAAAGTTAGTTAAGGAGGTGAAATAAATGTCAGTTACACCAATTTATACATTTCCAAAATCTATGGAAAATAGAGTGACAAATTATTGTCCTGGTTGTCATCATGGCATAGTTCATAAACTTGTAGCAGAACTTATTGATGAAATGAATCTTTTTGAAAAAACAATAATTGTTTGGCCAATTGGTTGCTCTGTTCTTGGATATGAATATTTTAAAACAGATGGTTGTGTTGCTGCTCACGGAAGAGCACCAGCAATGGCAACTGGAATAAAAAGATCAAATCCTAATAATTTTGTTCTTTCATACCAAGGCGACGGAGATTTAGCATCAATTGGTATGGCTGAAATTGTTCATGCAGCAGCAAGAGGAGAAAAAATTACAGTTGTTTTTATAAATAATACAAACTATGGTATGACAGGTGGTCAGATGGCACCAACCACGCTTCCAGGTCAAAAAACAACAACTTCTCCATATGGAAGAGATCCAAACTTATGTGGTTGGCCTATAAGAGTTTCTGAACTACTTTCAACTCTTGATGGTGCAGCATATATAGCAAGAATTGCAGTTAATAAGCCAGCAAGAATAACTCAAGCAAAAAAATATCTTAAAAAGGCCTTTAACGCTCAATTAAAAGGAATTGGTTTTTCTCTTGTAGAATTCATTTCTGCTTGTCCGGTTCAATGGCATATGACACCTCTTAAAGCACTTGAAAGAATTGAAAATGAACTTATACCTTATTATCCACTTGGTGAATTTAAGGTAAAGGAGGGTGTTGAATAATGTATCTTGAAGTTATAATTGCAGGTTTTGGTGGTCAGGGAGTGATGCTCATGGGTGAAACTATTTGTGAAGCAGCAACAACTATGGGTATAAATGCAACTTTTTTTCCTTCTTATGGTCCTGAAATGAGAGGTGGAACTGCGAACTGTAATGTTATAGTTTCTGATAAAGCAATTGCATCTCCTGTTCTTGCAACAAGTATGAACATTATTGTTATGAACAAACCATCCTTAGATAAATTTGAAAACAAAGTCAAAGAAAAAGGAATTCTTTTTGTTAACTCTTCTTTGATTGATAGAGAGGTTACAAGAAATGATATTGAAGTTGTGAAAGTACCAGCAAATGAAATTGCAGAAAAACTTGGTAATGCAGTTGTTGCTAATATGGTGATGCTTGGTGCTTTTATTGAAAAAACAAAAGTAATTCCAATTGAAAAAGTAAAATATGTCGTTGAAAAATTTCTTTCTGAGAAGAAAAAAGAACTTATTGATATCAACTTTAAGGCTCTTGATGAAGGTGCAAAGTTAATTAAATGATTTTAAAGGGAGAGAATTTCTCTCCCTTTTTATTTTTCTATAAAATTAATCACATTTTCTAAAAATTCATCAACTTTTTCTTCATGAGGAACATGTCCGCATTCTTTAATAATAATCAAACTACTATTTTCAATATCATTATTTAATTTTAAACCACTTTCTAATGGTATCACTTTGTCAAATTCACCCCAGATAATTAATGTTGGTAATTTTATCTCTTTTAATCTATCGATAATGTTGATTCTATTATTTGCAACTGATATTTCATAAAGACCTTTATCCCAATCTTTAACATTTAGAACCTTTTTATATCCTTTGATAAACTCGTCATTTATTATTGATTTATTATAATATGCAATATCCAGTAGTTTTGATATTTGACCAACAAAAGGTTTAACTAAAATAGGCCAGAGTAATTTACCAACAGATGATCTTAAAAAGGAAGAAATAAAAGAAGGAGGACCTCCTTCCTCATAAATTGCTCCATCCTCAATTATTAATTTTTCAACATATTCAGGGTATTTTATAGTAAAATATGTTGAAATTGCTCCTCCCATTGAATGTCCTAAAATTATAACTTTTTTTATGTTTAATTTATCTAAGAACATTTTTATAACTTCAACTTGTCCATCTCTTGAATAGGGGTTAAAATTTAAAGAACTTTTTTTTGGTCTTTCTGTTAAACCAAACCCAGGAATATCTATTGCAATTACCCTTCCATAATTAGATAAAGGCTTGACTATTTCTCTAAAACTAAATGTGTTTGCTGCAAACCCATGTATCAAAAGAATTACCCTTTCTTTGTCCCCATACTCTTTATAATGAAGATTAAAATTTTCGATTTTGATAAATTTTGAGTCACTATCTTTTAAAGTATCTATTTCTTTATATGATGCTTTAATTGATATAACAGAATAAAAATAGTAAATAACTATTAATAAAATAAGAATAATTAAAAAATATTTAATGAATTTTTTCATTATTTTATTTCATAATTACTTTTAAAAAACTATCTATTTTATCATTTAAATCTTCTTTACCAAGTTCATTTTCACTTATAAAAAGAGTTGCTTTAGGCTTTTTTTGTAGAATTTTTTCAAAATCTGAAAGAATTTTTTTATTTTTCTCTCCAAAACCGGAAGTTGATATGACAGAATAACTTTTAATTGAATCTTTAAATCTTACAAGAAAAGTTCTTATTGCAGGAGTTAAATTTCCCGCCCATACTGGAGTACCTATTATTATATGTTCAAAATTATCTGGATTTAACTTTAAATTTTCAATTTTTGTTAATCTTTTAGTTATCGCTTCAAAACCCGACTTCATAAAACCAACAACTCCATTTCTATTTTTATTATCAATTATTTCTTCAACCTCAAAATCACCATTTCTATTTAACATTTCAACAAGTTTTTTATTTTTCCCTGTTTTTGAATAATAAAATATTCCTGTTTTCATAAATCCTCCTATCAAATTAATTAAATATAATTTTATCATAATAATAATTTAATAGTTTTAGATTAAAACGATAAAATTTTAATTAGGAGGCCATATGAAAAAGAAATTAGAAAATAATAAATTTACATCACTTTTACATCCTTATCCAGCAAATTTAATAACAACAATGGGGAAAGAAAAAAAGCCCAACATAGTTGCAATTGCATGGATTATTCCTTTAAGTATAAACCCCCCAGTTTTGATTTTTGCTTTAAGAAGAGAGAGATACTCTTATAAACTTCTTCTTGAAAATAAGGAATTTATTGTAAATATCCCAGATTATAGTTTAATAAAAGAGTCCTTAATGTGTGGTACTTATAGTGGCAGGGATGTTGATAAATTTGAATTGACAGGTTTTACCTCTGTTGAATCAGAATATGTAAAGGTTCCATATATCAATGAATGCATCGGACACATTGAGTGCAGAGTTTTAGATATTATTGATAAAAAAGAACTTGACCATGTAATAGTTTTGGGTGAAGTTTTGAATGTTTCAGTTGAAGAAGATTTTTTTGAAAAGCACTGGGATTTAACTAAATTAAATATGCTTTTACATGTTGGAGGAAATTTATTTACAACAAATATAAAAGAAATAAAAAAGGTAAAGATTTAAAAAATTTCTTCATCATATTTTTTTAATTTATTTTTTGCATTTTCTAGTGCCTGTTTTAAAAAAATAATTTCCCCTTTAAGAGCCCCAATTTCAAAATTTAATTTTTCAATTTCTTTTAATGCTGAGTACAATTTAAAGTTAAGAGTTGCATATAGTTTAGACGATTTCATGTTCTCTTCAATTAAAAAATTTACCTTTTCTTTAAGTTCTTCAAATGAAAGGTCATTTTTTTCTATACTAATTCCTCTTTAATAGGAGTCATCACTCTTAAAAGAGATTTAATAAGGCAGACTCCATTGCCATAAAATTATATATTTACTATTATAATACTTTTTATTCCTTTTTCATTTCTTTTTTATAATTTATATCAAGATACTTTTCTGGATCGATTTTAAATTTATCTAAACAAATTTCACTACAAAAATAATAAATTTTATCTTTATATTCGTATTTTAAACTTCCTTCTTCTTTAACAACCATTCCACAAACAGGATCAATATGTTTCATAAATATCACCTCCTTTTATAATTCAACATTTTTTAATCTTATTGAATTAGTTATTAAGTTTATTGAACTTAATGCCATTGCAATCTCTGCAATAACTGGATGTAAAAAACCAAAGAAAGCAAGAGGAATTGCAATTATGTTATAAAAAAAAGCCCAAAAAAGATTTTGTTTTATCTTCTTAAATGTCTCTTTTGATAGTTTAACTGCTTTTAATAAATTCTTAAGTTCTCCTTTTAAAAGAACTATATCTCCTGCTTCAATTGCAATATCACTCCCGGTTCCAATTGCTATTCCTATATCTGCCATTTTTAAACTTGGAGCATCATTAATTCCATCACCAATCATTGCAACTTTTCTATTTTCATTTTTTAATTTTTTAATAACTTCAGTCTTTTCTTTTGGTGAAACATTTGAAATAATTTTGTCTATACTTAATTCTTTTCCTATAAATTTTGAAACCCTCTCATTATCACCAGTAAGAAGAATCACATCTATTCCTAATTTTTTAATTTCTTTAATAACATTTTTTGATTCTTCTTTTATAGTATCACTTAATCCAACTATAGCCAAAATTTTATCATTCTCTTTCAAAACAACAATAGATTTTCCATGATTTTCTAATTTGTTTATAATTTCTTTAATATCATCATTCTTCAAATCTTCAGTTTTACCTAAAAAATATTCTTTATATAAAATTTCACCTTTTATTCCAATTCCAGGTATCTCAACAAAATTTTTAACTTCATACAAATCACTACTATTTTTTGAATATTCTTCAAAAATTATCTTACTTAATGGATGATTAGAATATTTCGAAAGTGAGGCTAAAATTTTATATGATTCATCATCAAATGAGATAAAGTCAGAAATTTTAAATTTTCCAGAAGTAATTGTGCCTGTTTTATCAAAAACAATTGTATTTATCTCCTTCATGAATTCAATTGCTTTTCCATTCCTTATAAATATTCCATTTTTTGCTCCTATTCCAGAACTTACCATTATTGCTGTTGGAGTTGCAAGACCTAAAGCACATGGACATGCTATAACAAGAGTTGCAATTGAAGAATAAATTGATAAAGAAATGGTATTAAGATTTGAATTAACCCATGGAAAATATTTTGAAACTGAAAATAAAATCTCTTTACTGAGTAATGGGAAAATAAAATGAAAGAGAAAAGAAAAAAGAGATATTATTAGAACGGTTGGAACAAAATAAGATATAACTTTATCTGCAAATTCCTGTATTGGAACTTTTGATAAAGATGCCTCTTCAATAAGTTTAATAAGTTGAGAAAGAAAAGTTTCTTCACCCACTTTAGTAACTTTAACTTTTATTAAATTCATTCCATTTATTGTTCCTCCAAAAACCGAATCACTCTCTTTTTTAAAAACAGGAAGAGATTCACCACTTATCATTGATTCGTCAATTGTTGTTTTCCCTTCAACAATAACTCCATCAGTTGGGATTTTTTCGTGTGGTCTAACTATCATAATGTCTCCGATATCAAGTTCTTTTATATTAACTTCAACTTCTTCTCCATCAACAATTATTCTTGCTTTTTTTAACCCCATCTCAAGAAGTTTTTTAATTTCTTTACTTGCTCTACCTTTTGTTACTATTTCAAGATATTTTCCTAAAAGATGAAAGAACATTATCATTGCTCCTACAAAAGCGAAATTAAAAATTTCTAATCCAAAAAATTTAATTATGCCAGTTAAAAAAGAAGCAAGTGTTCCCAAAGAAATTAATAAATCCATGTTGAAATTTCCATGAATTAATGCTTTGAAAGCATTTTTATGAGTGTTAAAACCAGCAATAAAAATTACAGGTATTGCTAATATAATCTCTATAATATCGATATAAGGAATCATTAGAATATTGAACATATGGATAATCATAAGAGTAATTATTGGTATTAGTAAAATTGAAGTTGAAATTAATCTTTTCTTTGCATTATCCAATTCTTTATCTTCTTTATCCATAGATAATTTCAGAGAATAACCTGTTTTTGAAACATTTTTTGCAATATCTTCAAGTTTTACTATACTTGGATCATAAGAAAAAACAGCCATATTTGTTGCTAAATTAACATTAACATCAGATGTACCTTGAGATTTTTCTATTGCCTTTTTAACTGTTAATGCACATGATGCACAGGTCATTCCTTCAACTGGAATTTTTACTCTTTTTTTCATAATTCATTCACCCTTTGCTTTTGTTAAATATTCAAGGATATTTTCAAGTTCTTTAATTTTTAGATCAAAGTCCTTACTTTCTCTTGATTCTCTAACACATGTCTCAAGATGTTTTTTAAGAATTTCAATATTGACCTTTTTTAATATTGAAATTACTGCGAGAAGTTGTTTTGAAATATCAATGCAATATTTATCTTCAAGTATCATATTCTCTATTCCTTGAAGGTGCCCTTTTGCAATGTTTAATAACTTAAGGACACCTTCATGTTTATGATGAATATGTTCTTTACTTTTCAAGGTTTTTTCTTCTTTTTTCATACTCCTCTTCGCTAATTTCTCCTTTTACATACATTCTTTTTAGAATTTCAAGTGGATCATCATAATCTTTATGGTAGTGTACGAAACCTTTGTGATGCATGGAGCATCCATAGTAACCTCTTCTTGAAAATATAAGAATTATTAAACCCACGATGAATATTACTCCTAAAATCATCCATATCCATCCAAATCCTCCCATTAAAAATGGGAAACCAAAAAACCAGTGGCACATATTAATCTCCTTATCCTACCCTATAGGGTAGGATATATTAATAATATAATAAAAATTTTCTTTTGTCAAATTTTTTGATAAAATTATTTTGAAATTTTTGAAGGGTGATGAAATGGATATTTTTATAGGTGAAAAAATTTCTGTTGAAATTAACTATATTGGTATTCCAGTTAGTTTAATATGGAATAATAAAAAATTTATAATAGATAAGATTTTATTTGAAGAAAGAAGAATTGATTTAAAAAGAAGATATGAAAAGAATTAAAAAATTTTTAAAAAATTGATAAAATTATTATATATAAAAAAAATAAGGGAGGTGAAATATTTATGAACGACGCAGAGATAATTCTAAAATTAACTGAAATGAGAATGTGGGACAAGATTGATGATGCATTTATCTGGATGTACACCCAATATAAAGCAAATTCATATGAGGAATTCAAAGAGAAATATCCAAGAGGAACAAAAGAGAGGAAGTTTTTCACAACTGTCTGTAACTTTTTTGAACTATGTGGTGTGCTTGTAAATAGAGGCTATTTGAGTGAGGATTTATTTTTTGACCTTGGATTTGGGCTTGATGTTATGTGGAATAAAGTTAAACCAATGATGAATGGATTTAGAAAAGAGACAAGTGTCAGGATGTATGAAAATTTTGAACTTCTTTTCAATAAGCATGAAGATTGGCTGAAGAGAAATCCACCAAAGATTAAATAACAAAGAGGACAAAATGTTATAATTCTTTTATGTCTAAATTTAATAAATTAACAAAAAAAGAGAAGGATATTTTAAAAAAAGATATTAAAAATTTTTTATTATTAGATGATAATATTCTATTTGCTTATATATACGGTTCTTTTGTTAATGAGGATAATTATAGAGATATAGATATTGGCATTTATCTAAAAAATATTGAAGATAATAAAGTTTTTGATTATGAATTTAAAATTTCTTATGAACTTAGTGAAAAATTAAATATGAATATAGAAATTTTAGATGTAAGAGTTCTAAATTTTGCTCCTTACTCTTTTCTTGTTAATATTTTTAAAAATGGAATTTTACTTTTTTCAAGAAATTATGATTTTCTTACTGATTTAATAGAAGAAGTATCACTATTTGCAATTTCAAATGAATATATATCAAAATTATCTTTAATGGAGCTACTTGATATATGAACATTGATTATGAAAGAATTAAAAAAAGGGTGTCAGAAATAGAAGAAGCAATTAATGAAATAAATAAATTAATTTCTATAAATGAAATAGAGTTTTGGAGAGATAATAGAAATATTTCTGCCATAAAATATTATTTGTTAATAGCAATTGAAGCAGTAGGTGCAATATGTGTTCATATAATAGCAAAATCTTTAGGAAAAAGTTCAAGTTCATTTGGAGAATGTTTTGATATCTTAAAAGAAAATAAAATTATAAGCGATGAATTATCTTTAAGATTAAAAAGGATGGTTAAATTTAGAAATAAATTAATTCATAAATATTGGGATATTGATGATAAATTAGTCTATGAATATGTAAAATTTGATATAAAGGATTTTTATGAATTTATAAAAGAAATTAAAAAATTACTTATCTTACTTTAATGATTTTAATAAATTATCTCTAAATATTTTATAGTCAAGGTAACTTTCTACAACATAAATAACTAAATCATAATATTTTTCTTTATCTCTTGCGAAAAGAAGTTTTCCTTCTTTAAAGACATGATAGAGAAAATTAGTTTCTAATTCATTTAAAATAACGAGATCTATCTCAAAGCCCTTTAATTTATTTTCTAAAATTAATCCAAGTTCAATAATATATTCAATTTTATTGTTCTTTTCTAAGAAATCTTTTTTTAAATAAATGCCTATATCTATATCTTCAAAAGGTAAATTTTCTAAAAAACTTCCAAAAATAAGTGAAAATTCTATTTCTTTTTTTCTTAAAAGAACCCCTCTAACAATATTTATAATTTTCTTTTTTTCTAAATCATTTAAAATTTTTCTCATAAAATTTCACTTACTTCTTTTACAAAATTTTTAACATCATCTAAATTTTCTTTTAAAATCTTATATACTTCACTATCATCAACTTTAGAATAAAGATGGATTAATAAATTTCTAAACCTTACCATTTTAACTAAATTGTTTGCCAAATTTTTGTTTATTAAATTTTTTTCTCCAAGAATTTTAAAACAATCTCCATAAGTTTCAGGTATTATATTGTATTTTTTTACAACAATATGATTACAAATATTCATACATGCCTCAATAATTTTTATGAATCTATATTTTATAGCATCGACAACTTCTCTATCATTTAAAAATTCTTCTAAAGATAATTTTTTATATTCTTCTAAAAGATTTAATATCTCATTTATCTCATTTAGTTTTTTGTAAATTAAATCTTTATTTATCATATTTAAATTTTATCATAATAACTATATAATTCTTTTGATGAAGGAATTTGGTTTTCAATGGCATATTACAGATTTCTGCAATTTAAGATGTAAACACTGTTATCAAGAAAGATTTGATAAAGAAAAAGAACTTTCTTTTGAAAAGATGAAATTTATAATTGATAAAATTAGCGATTCACTTACTGAGAGAAAAATTTCAGTTAACATAACAGGCGGAGAGCCATTTTTAAGAGAGGATATTTTAGAGATAATTTCATATATAAATCAAAAGGAAAATTTTAAAGAGATAAATATTATAACAAATGGAACAGTTTTAACTGAAGATTTGGCTAAAAATCTAAACAAAATTAAAAAATTTAAATATTTAAAAATATCTATAGAATCCAATAATGAAGAAAAAAATGATTTTATAAGAGGGAAAGGAAATCTTAAAAAGGTTATAAAAAATATTGAACTATTCAAGAATTTATCAGATAAAAAAGTAATACTCATGATAACATTGACAACATTAAATTATAAAGATTTAATATCCTTTTTTGAATTCTCTAAAAACTTAAATGTTGACCAAATAATACTTGAAAGATTTGTTCCTCTTGGTAGGGGATTAAAAATTTTTGATTATTATTTAAAAAAAGATGAGTGGAAAGAGGTTTTACGAGAAATAACATATTTTCTTGATTTAAATATATCTTTAATTGAACTCCTTCCTTATAAAGCATTCTGGATTGATATTAAGAATAATAAAATTAAAGGAGCATTATGTAATCTTGGTGATGAATCAATGGCTCTTATGCCAGATGGAACTATTTTCCCCTGTAGAAGGTTACCAATACCATATGGAAATATTTTGAATGATAATTTTAAAGATATTCTTGAAAAACTAAAAGAATTCAGAATTGAATTAGAAGAAAAACTCAAGGGTAAGTGTAAGAACTGCACAATAAAAAATTGTATTGGGTGCAGAGCGCTAACTTATTCAGTAAAGGGTGATCTTTATGAAGAAGATCCTCAATGCTTTTTTTAATATGTCAATTTGGTGTCAGACACCATATTAACATGGAGGATGCTTTTGTTGGTTAGAATGATGTCTACTTTAACATCGTTTTCTGTCATAAGATGTGAGAAATCTTCAAAAATTTGGATTTCATGAACTATTGTTATTATTTTTAAGTTTTTATTCAAAAAACCACCATTTTTTAAAATTTCAAACTCCTTATCACCATAACCCTTACCTTTTCCAATTCTATTTCCCTTTAAATCAACTGCTACACTTCCTTCAATCATAATATCAATTTTCGATTTTAATGGTCTTCCATACTTTTCAAAACCAGAAATTTTTGCTGCATCTTTTATTTTTATTCTTTCTTCAATTTCAACAATATCCTTAATATGTGGAAGAGCAACAACAAGAAGTTTTCCATCTTCAAGAATTATTTCTCTTGCTCTTCTTACTGGTGAATCTGGAGCAACAAAAATAACTTTTGCTTTTTTATATTCAGTAATGTCTCTAATTTTTTCACATGTTTTTACTGATGAAATAAAATTTGGGATTCTTCCAAAAATAGGCTTTGGAAAATCGGAAATTCCTTCTTTTTCCATTTTTTTCCAAACAAAATTTCTAATTTCTTCTTTAGATTTCATGAAAATCTATATTATACCGCTATCTTTTACCTTGATTACTGCCTCAGTTCTATCTTTTACTTCCATTTTCTGTAAAATATTTGTAACATAGTTTTTTACTGTGCCAACAGATAAAAATAGTTTATCTGCAATTTCTTGATTTGTGTAACCTTTTGCTATTAAAGATAATATCTCTTTTTCTCTTGAAGATAGTTGTTCTAATAATAAAGCATCAC